>CAKVCR010000367.1 GCA_934725835.1 uncultured Odoribacter sp. | reverse complement strand
GGAAACCGATGCAGAAAGGAAAGCCGAATACAATGCTTTGGTAACCTCTACCTGTGCGAATCCGCCTAACCACATTACATTGCCGATATTATGATAGTTTACCTTATCGCCGACAAACAGCTGACGGTTCGGTTCACGATATTTGATATTATTATCGATGAAATATTCACCGCCCAACAAATCGGAAATTTCAGCATAGTGATAGCCTTTATAGTAACGTCCGTCAAGTCCGGCTGTCAGACAAATCGATTCACTCAGGTTGTTCGTGTAAGTACTCAACACACCATACCAGTCGTGAGCGTTTGTTTCCATCGTAAACACCACAGAAGAACCGTTTACAGAAGCGGCATTGTCACGCATCACGGTTTCGTAGTCAATCAATCCTTCCGGAGTCAAGCTGGTTTCTGCGAACGGACGTCCGGTTGAATAGTCATATTGAAGTCTGTTTTTATCAGCGCCATACACACGCTTGCCGCCACCGGTCGATTTTGAAAAATAGACAGCAGTCGAAAGGTTGGAATGGTCGTTGATGTTCCAGAAGTGATTTAACGATATCTGCGGTTTGTGATATTCATTATATCCGTAGCCGGTCGGCACCACCTGTCCGTTAATGTAACCATAACTTGTATTCATGCGGATACCGTCACGATGCTTGCGGTAGTCTTCAATCAATGCCTTATTACCACGCTGGTTGTGCTTCTGAGGAGCACCGAAAGCAGTAAAAGAGAGGCGATGGGCATCGTTGATTTTCTTGGATACGTTCACAAAATAGTTCCATCCCAAGAACTCTCCACCTTTAAAATAACCGTTACCTTCAGTGCGAGAACCTGAAAGCGAAATGGCCCACCCGTTTTTCAACAGACCGGTGGAAGCAGAGAACGCCATTTTTTCATATCCGTCATTACCGATACCGTAATAAACAGAACCTCCCATTTGGGCGTCTGTCGTTTGGGTAATGATATTGATGGTTCCTCCCACAGAAGAAAGGCCCAGTTTTGAAGCACCCAAACCGCGCTGTACCTGCATATATTTAGTCACATCCGACAATCCTGCCCAGTTCGACCAATACACCTTACCGTTTTCCATTCCGTTGATAGGCACACCGTTAATCAACACACCTATATTGTCGGTATCAAAACCACGGAGAGTCACACGAGAATCGCCATAACCACCGCCATTGTCTGTTGTATAAATTGACGGAGTGGATTTCAAAACAGAAGGGAACTCTTTATTTCCCAATTTTGTCTCCAAAGCTTCAGGCTCGATACTTGAATAGGCAATCGGAGTGGAACGGTCGGCAGTAACGTACGATGCACTTACCATCACCTCGTCCAGACCGACAGAAGATTCAGTCATCCGGATTTCTCCCAATTTTTGATTCTTGTTCAAGTTTACTGTTTTTGTCAGCGATTCATAACCGACAAATCTGAATAAAAGGATAACATTTCCCTTTTTATTTACCTGGAGAGAAAACTCTCCATTCACGTTGGCGACACAACCATGCGTTGTACCTTCAACCATCACGGTTGCACCAATCAGCGGATCACCGGTATTGGCATCCACAATCTTTCCTGTAATCGTACCCTGTGCCATCGCAACAAATGCAGACAAACACAACGATACCATGAGTACCAATGTCTTAGCAAATACTCTTTTCATACAATAAAACAAACTATTAAATTAATAAATGAATATCCACGCATACGGTTAATATGAGTTACAAAATTATGTTTTTTACTTCAAACAACCATGATTTATATTATTCTTTTTTTATAATATCTATTTAACATTTCCCGGCAGGTATCTCCCTTAAACAAACAAAGGGCGCAGATTTAATTTGCGCCCTTTGTTTGTATTTAAAAGGATTTATCTGATTTCAGAACCCGGTTTTACCTCTTTATCCGGACGGACAAACGCCAACGAACCGTCTGCATTCTCCGCCATCAGAATCATTCCCTGCGATTCAATGCCCTTCAGCTGTTTAGGCGCCAGGTTGACAAGAATACTTACCTGCTGACCGACTATCTCTTCCGGTGTATAATATTCCGCAATACCGGATACAACCGTACGGGTGTCTATACCGGTGTCAACGGTCAGTTTCATCAACTTTTTGGTCTTTGCCACTTTTTCGGCAGCAACGATACGTCCTGTGCGGATATCCATCTTGGCAAAATCGTCAAAAGCGATGTTTTCCTTTGCCGGAGCAACCTGTGCATTGGCAATCTCATTTGCCTTTTTAGTTGCCAGCAAACGGTCTATCTGCTTTTGTATCTGTTCGTCTTCTATTTTGTCAAACAAAAGTCCCGGAGCATTCAAGGTATGACCTTCCGGCATCACACCATCGCCCATACTTGTCCAAGCTATCGGTTCAATATTCAAGAAACCACGCAATTTGGCAGCACTGAACGGAATAAACGGCTCTGTCAATGTCGACAGGTCGGCAGCAATCTGCAGACAGACGTTCAAGATGGTCTTCACCCGGGCTTCATCGGTCTTTATCAACTTCCAAGGCTCTGTGTCTGCCAGATATTTATTACCCAAACGGGCCAGATTCATACACTCTTTCAGTGCATCACGGAAATGGAATGCATCCAGATTTTTTTCCACACGCTCAATAATCTGCGGAATTTCTGCCAACACTTCTTTATCA
>CAKVCR010000366.1 GCA_934725835.1 uncultured Odoribacter sp. | reverse complement strand
GCATGGGCAACGTGATATTGAATCAGGCTAGAGAGTATAAACAGCAGCTGCGGCAAGTACAGCTGCAAAGAATACAGAGAAGTAACCTGCTGCGGCAGGAAGTTATGAAGATGAAAATCGCTGATGCACAGATTCAAAAGTCCGTCAGCGGCATCAAGAGAAACATCAGAAAAGATAGCGAAGATATGAAAAACGAAGCAGCGTACCAGCGCCTGATGCAGGAGGCGGAACGCTAGAAAGGAGAGGAATATGGATATTTTATATTATGGCGAAAAGGAAAAGGAGTTTTACTTTTCCGATTATGCCAGGAGCCAAAATCTTAGCGTGGAGACAAAACGTGTCGTGACGTTTTCCATAGAGTCGGAAATCAGTACCATTCTTTCGGCTGAGCCGAAGGAACTGATTTTAGACGCAGACTGCATCATTGACGATGGAGCCTGCGCGGAAAAGCTGGCCAAGGTCAGCGGCGCAATCGGTTGCAAGGTCATTCTGATTGCAATCGGCTACAGCGCAACGAAATCAGCACTTTTGAAACGATTTATCCTAGAAGGCATCAGCGATTTTGTGACGGCTCCGGTTCTAGGAAGCGCAAAGGCAGAGTATCAAGCGATCCACGAAGGCAAAGTTTTGCTTGCAGATGCAGATAAGCTTGATATCCAAAAGGAGGCTGCAGCAAAAGACATTTTGGCAGGAGCTGCAGAAGACAAAGAAAAGGAACTTCTGACGATTGCAGTCTGCGGCTGCTGCGAACGAATCGGCACGACAACGCTGGCGCTGCAGATTGCAAAATATATGGGGCTGCAGGGACGAAAAGTCGCATACCTTGAGCGGAACCGCACCGGCTTTGTTGAGGCTACCCGCGAGGCATATAAATGTGACGAAGATGAGTCACTGGCCAAGGTCAGCATCGACGGCGTGGATCTTTTTTACGACCTTGCGATGATTAAACGTATCATGCGCGAGGGTTACGATTGCCTGATTTATGATTATGGCGTATGCGGCAATGACAACATCGTCTCTATCTTAGAGCAGCAGGAAATTTTCGTGTGCTGCGGATTAAAAAACAAGGAGCTTGCCGGAACCTATGCAGCGCTGCGCCGGTTCCTTCATAGTGAGGCGTCGATCTACTACTGCTTTAATTATGTACACCCGGATGCGTATGAGCAGACACTTTCGATGATGGATAGAAACCGGAGCAAAACCTTTTTCATGGGGTACACGCCGGAGATGCTGCTTTTAGAAGAAGAAAATCATGCCGCCCTGCAGCGTATGTTTACGGACAATCTGCAGACCGCGCCGGAAAGGAAGAAGTTCAAATGGAATTTAAGGAAAAAGCGTTAGTCGAGAAAATCAAACAGGAAGAAGAACAGGAAGAGCAGCAGGAGAAGCTGCGCGAAAAACATGGGATCGAGGACGAGAATGTCGTCGTCGTCGAAAAGTTTTCGATGACAAAATTCCTTGTGCGAACCTTTGTTATTTTTATCAAGACAATCGTCAGCATCGCAATTCTTGTTCTAGCGTCGCTGGGTCTGATTGCGGTCATCTATGAAGAACCACGCACGCAGCTTTTTGAAATTATACAGAGCGGATTTGATATGTTATAAAGGAAAGGAAACCATGGAAACCATAAGAGAAATGATACTATCAGAGGAAAGACACGAAAAAGTTGTTACCTTTTTGGCGGAGGCTTGCGAGGACCTAACAATCGAAAAGCTATCTGATCGGCAGAAATTCAATCAGGCTATGTCGTGCCTACAGTATCTGACCGACATTGAGAATACCCAGTATGACGAAGCGTTTCACGGCATATCTATTTTGTTATCGGCAGAGCAGATGGAGGAAATCATCTGCTGCCTGATAGACTTTATCCCATTTGAAAGAAAAGAAAGAAGGTGAAGACATGATTCTTGTGATTGCAGAGAAAAAGGAACTGGCAAATGCCATTGCAGATGCCGTTGATGGCGTTTCAGCAAAAGACGGCTATGCGATAAAAAAGGGCGATTACGTGATTACTTATCTGGGCGGACACGCCATGGAGCTTGTCGATCCGGAAGAGATCGACGAAAAATATGCCAAGTGGAGCGCCGAGGATCTGCCGATCTATTTCTATCCTTGGCCGCAAAAAGTGAAATCGGAAAAATAAACTATGGTAAATCAGATTGGTGCATACCTTGAGGATTGCGATTACGTGATTCATGCCGGAGATAACGATGACGAGGGGCAGCTGCTTGTGGATGAGGTGCTGCAGCATTTTGGGTATGCCGGAAAAGTCATGCGGCTAGACACCGGAAATACGACGCGGGAAGGTCTGAAAAATGCATTTACGCGCATGACAGATAATGCAGGGCATATATCTGCAGGCCGCGCTGCATACGCACGCGCGATTGCGGATAAAGCCTTTGGTTACTCTCTGTCCCGGCATTTTACAATCGTCAATCATGTCAAACTGAATGTGGGACGTGTGCAGACGCCGACGCTTGCTCTTGTTGTATCGCGTGATCTGCAGATCGAGGGTCACGAAAAAACCTATTTCTATAATCTGCTTGGAGACTTCCTCCTTGACGGTCGCACGATCAGAGCAAAATTTACTCCGGCAGAGGATGATCCAATGCTCACCGATGGGAAATGCCTAGACAGTAAATCGCTAGAGGC
>CAKVCR010000365.1 GCA_934725835.1 uncultured Odoribacter sp. | reverse complement strand
CTTCCCGACCTTTAAGAGGTAAGATAATGGCAGAACGATATGCAAAGCTGTTTGCGCTGCCTGAGAACCTTTATTCCGTAGGTTCGCCCGTTGTTATTGCGGCGGGTGCGCTGTTGAAGGACAATCAGACAGGACATGTACTTGCGCAATTAAAATTACAGAATATCGGTAATCAGACAATCAAAGCTGCTACTGTCCGTATTTTCCCCATGGACACAGCGGGAGAAGCAATTGATGAAACGGTTACATACCAATATCTTGATTTGTGTGTGAAACGTGACACTTTCTTTGGGCAAAAAATAGCAATACCGCTTCCCAACGCCGCTACACGCTCCATTTCTGTGGCGGCAACCGAAGTCATTTTCTCGGATAACACAAAATGGACTGCGAAAGAAGAAAAATGGAGCCCGTTAAAAAAGCCAACTTCGATAAATTATTTGCATGATACAGAGCTAATCAGGCAGTTTCACCTTGATTACGGCCTCAATAGCAATTGCTTGCTGTCAGAGGACCGTGACCTTTGGATTTGCGTTTGCGGCGCAATCAATCACAGCACGGAAAGCCGCTGTCATAGCTGTACTCAATCATTGAGCCAACTTAAAGAATTCAACCTTGACAATTTGCGGCAGAGAAAAGAGGAACGGCTAGAGCAGGAAAAAGCCGCTGCTGAGAAACAATATATACAAAAAGCAAAGGAGAAGCACCGCAATATTCGTACTGCAAAAAGAGCGGGCATTGCCCTTGCTGCTGCCGCAATTGTCTGTGTTGCGGCTTATTTTGCGATTGGAACAATTAAGAAGGACAATGCCTATCGTGCTGCTATTTCTCTTATGGAGCAGAAAAAGTACGAGGAAGCAATTGAGGCATTTACTGCGCTGGGAAACTATAAGGACAGCACTAAGCAAATTGAAAAGGCCAACCAATCAATTGAAGAAGCTAACCGCTTATTGGCATTCGAGGAAGATTACCAACATGCGATTCAGCTTCTAAATTCCGATGACTCTCTTGACAATAATGAGGCATATAGTATTCTTTGTAAACTGGGAAGCTATAAAGATGCTCCAGAATTTCTAAAAGGATTCGTATACCGTGTTATTAGCGCAAAATATAGTGGGTCAAAAAATGCAGCGAATAATGGAATTGGAGAATTCTTTTATGATGATTGCGGTAGATTGATTTTAGAGACAGGGCCTTCTTGGAAACATGCATATGTCTATGATAAAGATGGAAAACTCATAAAGGACGGACCTCCAGATTTCCAAGTAGAACGTCAGTATGACAACAATGGTGCTTTAATTTCTACGCAACAGGTTTTGACAATAGCTTCTTCAGGAAAGAAATACTACTTGAATGTCGCTTATGATGAGAGTGGTTATCCACTCACGGTTGAAAACGAATACGAAGCCCTTTATTGGGTATACCAATATCAAGGGGAGGGCGATGCTTTACATGATAGTGTTCGTATAACAATTAAAGGCCGTGAACCAGAGTGCAGTATCGATTTGAGTGGCTATGATTGTAACAAACTGTGTGAAGGAGCGCTTCATTATTACCCAACATTTTGGGAAGTACAAGCTGGAGGAAAACAGACTAGTTGTTACGATCTGAGACCTTATGGGAAAAATAATATTTACAGATGTTCAATCGAGAACTGCGAATATGATGAACAGATGAATGTCATAAGAAAGGTTACTTTTGATAGAACCGGAAAACAAGACTATGAATACCATTATACAAATACATACGACGATGCTGACAACTTGATTAAGGTGGAGCAGCAGACAGTCGGTGGAACAAGTAAAGTGGTACATGAATTCAAATATGGATATGTCTATGCTCCAAATTCTAATTAAAAACAAAATCATCTAGACATTGGAGTGTGCCCTCGCTTCTGCTTTTCAAAAGGTGGAGTGGAACTCAAAATTGTCGCCAACCGAACTTGAGTGCCGGAGTCGTTGGACATTCCTATTTGAAATACCCAGCAAATCTAGCCCCTTGCCGGGGCTGAATGGCGTTGGGTCAACGCCGCTACAGTGGGGTGTACCGTGTATTGAGTGATACCATTCATCCGCATAGGTTATAATTGCAACGTGGCGGGCGGCAAGGTTGCCGCCCCTACGGCAATGTACTGCGTTTTCCGCATTTTTAGGACACAAAACAAATATAAGAACGCTAAATATACGGTAATGAAGAACAAGCACACTGTATAGTCGGTACTTCGTGCAGCAAATCAAAAAAGTAAGGACATGGCACCAAATAACGTGCCATGTCCTTGATTTTTGCGCTTTTATTTTGAAATCACGCCATCCGCAGGATGTTGACCAGCATTTCCACGCACTGCTCCATATCCTCTGTGGGGATATATTCAAAGCGGCCGTGGTAATTTTCGCCGCCGGTGCAGAGATTGGGACAGGGTAGGCCCTCGTAGGAGAGTCTTGCGCCGTCTGTGCCGCCGCGGACAGGGACCTCCCGAGGCGTCATGCCCGCCAGAGTCATGGCCCGCTTGGCCCGGTCCACGATCTCCATGCAGGGCTCGATCTTCTCCCGCATGTTGAAGTAGCTGTCCCGGAGGGTCAGCTCCACAGTTCCCTGGCCGTATTTCTGATTCAGGAAGGCGGCGACCGTGGCCATGGTTTCCTTCTTTTCCTGGAATTTTGTCATGTC
>CAKVCR010000364.1 GCA_934725835.1 uncultured Odoribacter sp. | reverse complement strand
GTTCTGATGGCATTCCGAGCCTGCCGTTTTGCTTCGGCTTCAGCTTTATCGGCAATATTTTGCTGCATATCCATCATTCGCATTTGATTTCTCTTATTCCTAATACTTTGAAAAATCTGATTACCAATGAATGCCAGTATCGCCAAAACGATACCACCAATAATCATCCAGAAATTACGTTTTTTCTCTTTTTCTGATGCTATTTGTTGAACGTTTGCGATGGAATCATTCTGTTCCTTTAGTGCCAGTGCTTCCTGTTGAGCCTTTAACTCGTCTGCTTGCTGTTGGGCTTTTTGCTCTTCAGTGCTTTTTTCTTCCAACATTCGTTTTCTTGACTCATATTGCTCCATAACCACAGAGATTTCTGAGACAAGTGCATCGTCCGTTATCTCCCGGCGTTTTTGGCGCAAATAGTTTATTTCATCCAAAAGATTGTCTGAAAATGGAAGCTCATCGGCTTGTGAAAGCAGTTCTTTTGCCAGATTTATACTTTCAAGTACTTTAACCGCAACAGTATTGTCTGCTTCTATTTCGGCTGTTGAAGTTATCGTTTGCTGAACAGTTTGAGTGGATGCTGTTTGCCTAATAGTTGTTTCAGCAACTCCTCCAAGTGGAATTACTAAATCTCGGCTTTTGGAAAAAAGTTCATATTTACCCTTCTTTGTTTTGTAAGCCAAATAAACTGGTATAAGAACTCTAGCATCAGCCTTGACAGTAAAAGATAACTTTGGTTCAGCCTGTATCAGATAATAACCAACTGACGATTTCTTGAATTGAACATTGGGTGGAGTCATAAAGGCTTCCGGAACCATATTGGAAAACAGGACATCACCACTATAGTTCCCAGTTCTGTCAAAAAACAACACTGCAACTTTACTCAAATCCTTATACTTGGAATTAATTCTTCCCAACTTCTTCTGCTGACCTATGAATTTAATTGTAGCTTGATTTGCCGCATGAACAATATCATAAGTCAAGATAATTCTATCTCCATCGGTAGTATAAATTGTGTCTTTCTTTATCTTACCGACTGCATAAGGCGGGTTAAACAGAAATCCCAATAGTAAAAATCCAGCAAATCTCATATCATTTCGACTTTATCTTACTATAATAGGTTGAGATTCTTGACATATAATTACCTGTTTCTCGTTTACTGTTCTTTTTGGCGCAATTATACAACTCATCAACAATTCCCATTATTTGTCCCTTGGTTTTCTTGCCGTTATGAAGATCAATGTAACATGCTTCCATTTTTCTGTATATTTCTATACTTGATAATGAGCAATATCTACAACTATGCACGTGCTGTTCCTCTTTCTTGCGTTTCTTTCTGTCTCTATAACATGAATCAACTGTCAGTTTTTCTAAATTCACAGCATTCAATTTCTCTAAAATCCCCGCAAATTGTTTATAGCCTTTGTCTGATGACATATAATGACGAATACTTATAACTCGCATAATCTGCCTTTTCAAATCGCTTATCGATTTGCCGTATAAATATTTCAGCTCCTCCAATGAAGTTCCTCTATGATTTCTATTGGAACAGAATGTCTGTCGCCCAATCTCATTGATAAGACTATCTGCAGAGTTTGACAACCTTATAAATTCCTCATCTGGTTTCAGCTCAACATCAATATATAGTTCAATAACCTCCTTTTGAGCCAAAGATACCTTACGTTTTTTCACAAGGAGAATTTTCTCATCATCAGTACGAGCAATATATATGGGTAATCTGCATTTTCTGCTTTTCTCGTTTCCTTGCAAGTTAAGAATATTCTTACTTTCAGAAGGAAGCAACCGACATGCCCCAGTCAATCCCTCACAAGACTCAGTCACTCTTTTCCCTTTCGCACCAGGGAAAACTTTATCATAAAAAAGGTCGCATGTTTTCTTTAAAGTTTTCTCATCGTATGAAACATCGAAAAGATATAACATTTTGTCTTCTGAAACATTCTCCAGATCTATACTGATTTTAAATTGATCCTCCTCATCAGTCTTATGCAATTCCACAAAGATATTGCAGAAAGGCAACTGTACTGTTTCTTTCCCATGAGCTTTATTATCCAACTTAACAGTTCTTGTCTCATCTGCATATGCACAATGGACAGAACTGATTATAGCCAACAAAAATAAGAATATTGCCTTTTTCATATCGTTCTTGACTTGATAATCGGTTTTACGTTTTCCGTTTTAATGTTTTCTGTTACTTTAGCTGTTGGTGCCGCAGGTGCTGGTATTTCTTGATTGAAGTGTAACCAGTTGTTCGGCTCCCCTTCTTCACGAACCCATTCCGCCACATTCTGATCTTCTGGGTAAGGATAAGTGTTTTGAGCATGATACATCTGATACTTCAAGTATCTCTCAACTCGAAGAACCAAATCTTTCAGCGATGCCAATACGCCCATCTCTTTGATGGTCAGACACACATGTCCCTTGAAACTTCCAGAATATCGGATGTTTGGATGCCACACATCTGTTCTGAATGTAAATATCGGATTGCCATCCGCTGACGGATAGTTATTAGGAAGCACGATGCTCATCTTATGCAGATAACCGAATTTCGGTTCTCTCGGCACTGTGTCGCCTATTACTCCAACAATGGACTTGCAACGATACCAAATCTCATACTCCGTAGGAAGCCCCATTGCATTTTTCCTACGGACGATATAGGAC
>CAKVCR010000363.1 GCA_934725835.1 uncultured Odoribacter sp. | reverse complement strand
ATTAAACATCTTTTTAATTACTACGTTACTCAAATAAAAATAGAATATGGTCCCTCTGCTACTCTTATTATGATTGGCAGTATTGCTGTGTTAGCAACAGCTTTGAAAACCGGATTTGCTTATTTAGGGGCCTATGAGTTAATCTATATCCGTAATGGAGTTGTCAGAGATATCCGTCGCAAGATATATTTAAAAATACTCTCCTTACCATTACCTTTTTTTTCTGAAGAACGCAAAGGGGATATTATTGCAAGAATGACGGGTGACGTGCAGGAAGTCGAAGCATCTGTTATGAGCTCTCTTGATATGTTCTTCCAAAGTCCAATCTTAATCATAGTTTATCTTGCAATGATGCTTATCATGAGTTGGCAATTGACCCTATTCGTATTTATACTGCTGCCTATCATGGGAACACTTATCGGGCGTGTCGGTAAAAACCTTAAGCGCCATTCATGGGAAGGACAAACTAAAATGGGAGAAATCCTAGCATTGATGGAAGAAACCTTGTCCGGTTTACGCATTATAAAAGCCTTCAATGCAGAAAAGAAAATGGATTCCCGCTTTTCAAAAGAAAATGAAGAATATCGCAGAATCCAAAATCGCCTGATGCGTCGCCGTTCATTGGCACATCCTATGAGCGAATTTCTAGGAACTATTGTTATCGTTATCATCTTATGGTTTGGTGGTTCTTTAGTTTTAGGACAAAATGCGTCTCTGACACCTGAAGTATTCATTTCCTATATCGCACTATTCTATTGCATTATTAATCCAGCAAAAAACTTGACAAATGCCTATTATAGCATACAAAAAGGAATGGCTGCGATGGATCGTATTGACGTAATTCTCAATGCAGTATCATCAATACAAGAATCTGCACATCCCAAAGAGCTCACACAATTCAATAATCAAATAGAATATAAAGACGTAGAATTCTCATACAACGATAGCAAAAAAGTACTGAAACGAATCAATCTCACCATTCCCAAAGGCAAAACAGTTGCACTAGTCGGTCAGTCTGGTTCCGGAAAAAGTACTTTTGTTGATTTACTTCCCCGTTTTTACGATGTCCAAAAAGGACAAATCACAATTGACGGCATTGACATACGAGAATTATCTTTCTTCAATCTAAGAGAATTCATGGGGAATGTAAACCAAGACCCAATTCTATTCAATGATACAATCTATAATAATATCGCATTCGGAGTAGAATCCGCCACCTCCGAACAAGTGGAAAATGCAGCTCGAATCGCCAATGCACACGAATTTATCATGCAAACAGAAAAAGGTTACCAAACTATAATTGGAGATCGCGGAGGCAAACTAAGTGGCGGACAACGTCAACGATTAAGTATTGCACGTGCAGTGTTGAAGAATCCACCTATCATGATTCTTGACGAAGCAACCTCAGCCCTTGATACAGAATCAGAAAAGTTAGTACAGGAAGCCTTGGACAACTTGATGAAAAATAGAACGTCAATCGTCATCGCCCACCGACTTTCTACCATCAAGAATGCAGACTTAATCTGTGTATTCCACGAAGGAGAAATCGTTGAACGAGGTACACATGAAGAATTGTTAGCACAAAAGGGTATTTATACCAAACTTTATAGTATGCAGAATTTCTAATAAGCATGATTGAAGATAAACTTTTAGGTAAAAGGGTTGACTATCCCAAAACATATTGTCCGGAAATACTAGTGGCAGTGCCACGCTCGCTAAACCGTGAAATATACGGAATTTACCAAGCAAACGAACTCTTTTGCGGCTATGACAGCTGGCATGCCTACGAAGCTAGTTTTATACTAAATAATGGTATGCCTATTGCCGGCATGTTGAAGATTGTATATCCTTCTACTAGTAAATATATCGTAGAAAGCAAATCATTAAAACTATATCTCGGTTCATACAATATGATGCCTCTCGGCGACAATCAGCAAGAAGGCATTGACCGATTTACCCATCAAATTGCTAACGATCTCAGTCGGACACTATCCACACAAGTCAAAGTCCACTTTTTCAGTAAAGCACCGGCAGACGTACTTCCCTTCGATTTTAAAGATTATTCAATATTGGAAGAGCAAATTGCCCCACAAGACATCCAATTTTCCATATATCAAGAACATCCGGTCTATTTACAAGAGAATATAAACACTCAAAGCGGTGAACTCCAAATAGCAAGCCATCTACTAAAAAGCAACTGCAAAATTACCAACCAGCCTGATTGGGGAAGTATTTATATACATATTAAAGGCAAAACTCTACCAGACAACAAATCCCTTCTAAAATACATTGTTTCATTACGAAATGAAAACCATTTTCATGAAGAAATTTGTGAAATGACCTTTAAGCGACTTTATGACTATTTTCAACCAGAAATACTCATGGTAACCTGCCTTTACACACGGCGTGGAGGTATTGACATCTGTCCTGCACGAGCTAACGCACCAGAATATCTACCAATTTTTCTAGCTCAAGCAGAATTACTGACCCAAAGACCATTAAGAAACTAAAAAAGAGGCTTATGCCTCTTTTTTAGTTTCTTAATATCTTTTCATACATTCCATTCTTCAACGCTTCCCAACCCCTCTTCAAGATGTCGTTTTCCTCATTCATGATTTGATACATCTCATTCATATTCCACAAATCTCGTGCAATCAAAGCCTTTATCTGCAATTTCA
>CAKVCR010000362.1 GCA_934725835.1 uncultured Odoribacter sp. | reverse complement strand
CAGCTCTAGCGACGACGGCAGCGTAAGCGACAATTGCAGTGATAATGATCATGGCGGCGGTGGCGGTGGCTACTAATGCGGAAATAGAAAAAGAACTATCGCAGAGTATTGCTTTGGGCAGTACTCAAGGCGATAGTTCTTTTACGTTGTCCACAAACGTTAGCGTGAAGTCAAGTGTTTTTTTGCAATTTTGTTAGGATAATCATGCTCGTGGAGATATGGTATAATATCATTATAAGAGAAGTAAATTTATTCGGAGGTGCGCAATGTACGAGCAGATTGTTGCCTGGTGGCAGGCGAAAAATATTCAGACGGACGCAGATTTGGAAGAAGCGTTCAATGGACATGTGATTCCCTTTGCCTATAATTCGGGCAATATCGAAAATCCCAATGTTACTTATCACGATACAAGAGAAATTTTTGAGCATGATGGTGTGACGAGCTATACGGGAGATATTCGTACCTTGTTTGAAATCCGCAATGCAAAGCTGGCCAATGAATATTTTTTTGAAGCCTTTGAAAATCGCCAGCCTGTCAATGAAGAGTTTATTAAGGAAACACAAAAGCGCCTGACGCTGAATACCTTTTGCTGATGGCAAAGGACGAACAGGACGCCTGGTGATGAATTATTTGCTGATGCTGCATGAGAATCCACCGATTGTTATTCATCAGGAGAATAGAAAGGCGTACTTTGAGGCCATGGGACGAAGAACAAAATCTGCAGCCGCTTAAAGAGTTTATGCGTCCGCAGACGGTGAAGACGTGGGAGAAGAAGGTGCTGAGGAGAAGAAGGTAGCTATATAAGCATAGAGTTATGGAGGGATTATATAATGGATGCCAAAGAAATTATAGAACTTCTGAAATATGGAGAACATATAAATTTAGAATGTAAAAAAGCGGAGAATCAATTACCTAAAGCTGTATGGGAAACGTATTCATCTTTTGCTAATACTGATGGAGGGATTATCTTATTAGGCGTTGAAGAAAAATTAAAAGAAATTGATTTTAATAAACGGTTTAACTTTGTTTCAATTCAAAATCCACAACAACGAATAATCGAATTTTGGAATACCCTTAATAGCTCTAAAGTTAGTAGTAATCTTTTAATGGATTGTGATATTGGAATATGTAATGTTAATAATGCAGATATAATTTGGATAAAAATACCTCGTGCTGAGTATAAGTATCGCCCTGTATATATTAATGAAAATCCTTACAAGGGGACTTTTAAGCGTAATCATGAAGGCGATTATCATTGTACAGAAGATGAAGTTAAGGCTATGATTAGAGATGCTAATGATTCTGGCAATGATGGAAGTTTATTAAGAGGATTTACAGTAGATGATATAGATATGAATTCATTACATTCCTATAGAATTGAATTTCAAAATAGAAATCCTGAACATGTATGGAATGGACTAGATGACGTGTTATTTTTGGAAAAAATGAAATGTTATTCTTTGGATAGAGAAACAGGCGATAAGTGGCTTACAACAGCTGGATTATTGATGTTTGGTAAGGGAAGCTCGATTATTGATCGTTTTGATAATATTCGCATGGATTATATTGATAAAAGTAATTTGGTTCCAGGCAGTCGTTGGAGTGATAGAATTACGTATGATGGAAGGTGGGAAAACAATTTATATAGTTTTGTAAGAATAGTTATGCCTAAATTAGTATTTGGCATTAGACAACCATTTAAATTGAAAGGTTTAATTAGAGTTGATGATACACCAGTCCGTAAAGCAATTCGTGAAGCTGTGATTAATATGGTAATACATAGTGATTATATGGTTAATGGTTTACTGAAAGTCGTGAAAACAGATATGGGATTTGAATTTTCTAATCCTGGTAATTTAAAATTGTCTGTTCAAAGAATATACGAAGGTGGACATTCTATGGCAAGAAATCCACGGTTGCAAACAATGTTTAGAATGATAGGCTATGGTGATAATTTGGGGTCTGGATTTCCAACAATTTTACAGGCGTGGGGAGAAGAAAAGTGGAGAAAACCAGATTTACAAGAAAATGAAGATTTGAATCAGGTTGAATTAAAGTTATGGAAGATTTCTTTAATGCCAAAAGAATGTACAGAGTACTTGCAAAGCAAATTTGGATGGGTATATGAAAAATTAGAAAGGTGTGGGCAAATTATTCTAGGGACTGCGTATTTGGAGAGGTATGTGACTAATAGTCGATTACAAGCCATCCTTGGCCTGACCAGCATAGAAGTGGGACGCATGCTTTTAGAATTAGTTCATAAAAATATACTTATATTTGATGGAAATGGCAGATGGCGTCGTTATAGTATCAATGAACGCTTTACTATTCCACCAGAACAAATAGACTTAACTGTTAATGAACAAATTAATTTTAAAATAGATACTGATAAAATAATTTATAATTATATAAAAATAAATGGGTTTATAACAGCACAGCAGGTTATAACTAGTACTAAATTGACAAGTAAATCTGGAGCTGTTAAAGCATTAAATAGGTTGATTGATGAACAACTTATCAAAAAGGTGCGTAAAGGCAGGCAAATTACATATGTATTAGAAGATGGAGAATTAGGAAGTTTAAGAATAAAATGAATCGTAATCTGGTAGACGAATCAGTAGACGAGTAGACGAATCAGTAGACGAGTAGACGAATCAGTAGACGAGTAGACGAATCAGTAGA
>CAKVCR010000361.1 GCA_934725835.1 uncultured Odoribacter sp. | reverse complement strand
GTATTGTGGTGTATTTGGCTCATATGGGATTCCCGCTACCGGTAAAGAATATGCGTTTCAGTGTGCAAAACGGTATGTATACGACCATTAACCTTCCCGATAATATGATGCTTGGCTATAGCCATTTTTATGCGGAAGTGCAGCGTTTGAAGAAGGTGGCAGAACAGGTGGGACGTATTGGAAATCTCGTAATAGTTTTTGATGAGTTGTTCCGAGGTACCAATGTGAAAGATGCACATGAGGCAACGCTTGCCGTTATGGAGGCTTTTGCAGAAAAAAAGAATTGTATCTTTATGATATCGACACACATTATCGAGGCCGGAGAGGATTTGAAGAAGCGGTGTGACAATATCTCTTATGTATATCTTCCGACGGTAATGAAAGATGGACGCCCGACTTATACGTATTCTTTAAAACCGGGTATTACCAATGACAGGCATGGTATGATGATCGTGCGTAATGAACATATTATTGATATTTTGACGCAGAAATCATGAGTTTTACAGTAGATAAACAGACCTTGGATGATTTGAATCTTCTAGGGAAATATAGGAGCAATTCTATTTATAATGTGTTTAGCCGCACTCATACGCGGGGAGGAGAGATGGTGTTGGAACAGATGTTCCGTAATCCTCTTTCTGATGCTGATGCCATTAATAAAAGAAGTGCTGTATTTGAATATTTCCAGCAGAAAAATCTGGAATTTCCTTTTGATAGAAAACTTTTGGATGCTGTGGAGTATTATCTGAGTACTCCTGCACATTCCAAGAGGGCTGTCAGTTATTTGAATAATGGTAAACGTAAGTTGATGCAGTGTATTGCTGCCGATCAAGCTTATGAGTTGATTGGTGCAGGTGTGGTTGCCTCTATTCAGCTGTTGGATAGGGTGGAGTCCTTTTATGCCGGACTGGATGAGGGTAACGGTGCTTATAGTGCAACAATTTTGGAGGTGACGACGATGCTGCATGGCAAAGAGTGGGAAGGACTGAAGAAATTGAAGGGGGTGGAGCAGTTCCCCTTCCGCCGTTTGGTGTATTATGATTATTGTTTGCGTGCGCGTGGTTATGAGAATTTAAGGCGTCTGATGAATATTATATATGAATTGGATGTTTATATGACCGGTGCTGCTGTTGCGGCTCAGAGAGGATTTTCTCGAGCAGTGGCATACCCATCGTCAACGACTGATAATCGCATTGATTTGGTGAATGTTTTCCATCCGCAGGTACGCAATGCTGTTGCTAATAGCATTTGCATCAGCCATAATCAGAATGTGCTTTTTTTAACCGGTGCGAATATGGCTGGTAAGTCTACTTTTATGAAGTCCTTTGGGGTTGCTGTATATATGGCACATATGGGTTTCCCTGTAGCAGCTGAAAAGATGGAATTTACGGTGCAGGATGGTTTATATACCTCTATAAATGTATCGGATAATTTAAATATGGGATATAGCCATTTTTATGCAGAAGTATTACGTGTAAAATTCGTTGCCAGTGAGGTTGCTGCTGGTAAAAATATGGTAATTATATTAGATGAGTTATTTAAAGGTACGAATGTAAAAGATGCTTATGATGCCACCGTCGCCGTCATAGAGGCTTTTTCAATTCATCAGAATTGTTCGTTCATTATTTCTACCCATATTTTGGAAGCCGGTCAGACATTGCATGAGAAGTGTCCGCATTTCAAATTTGCTTACCTGCCAACTGTTATGGAAGGAAGAATTCCGAGGTACACTTACCGTCTGACAGATGGAATTACGGCTGACCGACACGGAATGCAGATTATCAGCAACGAGCATATCGTTGATATTATTAGGGAAGGAAGTAGAAAGATTGGTTAATAAAAAAGGCTGACGTTAGTCAGCCTTTTTTAGTTATTTAGCGATAAGTATCTACTAAACATGTCCTTGAGCACACATAGCGTCAGCAACTTTGATGAAGCCACCGATGTTAGCACCCTTAACGTAGTCAATCTTGTCACCAGTTTTTCCATATTTCACGCAAGTATCGTGAATATCTTTCATAATCTGAGACAATTTCTGATCAACTTCTTCAGCAGTCCAGCTGTAACGCATAGAGTTCTGGCTCATTTCCAAGCCTGATACTGCTACACCACCAGCGTTAGCTGCTTTACCAGGAGCGAATGTGATGTGAGAGTTCAAGTAGCGAACTGCATCAGCAGTACATCCCATGTTAGAAGTTTCTACAACCATCTGACAGCCGTTAGCTACCAATTGTTTTGCATCTTCTTCATTCAACTCATTCTGAATTGCGCACGGGAATGCGATATCACATTTAACTTCCCAAGGTTTGTGTCCTTTGATGAATTTAGCACCGAATTTAGCTGCATACGGTTCTACAACGTCGTTGTTGCTTGCACGCAATTCCAACATGTATTTAACACCTTCTTCTGTGATACCTTTTTCGTCATAGATATATCCGTCCGGTCCTGAGATAGTAACCAATTTAGCTCCTAATTGAACTAATTTGCTGGCAGCACCCCAAGCTACGTTACCGAAACCTGAAATAGCTACGGTCTTACCTTTAATATCTTCGCCTTTTTCTTTCAACATGTGCTGTGCAAAGTATACAGTACCGTATCCGGTTGCTTCAGGACGAACACGTGAACCACCGAATTCTCTTGGTTTACCAGTCAATACACCAACGAATTCGTTGCGGATTCTCTTGTATTGTCCGAACAAATAACCGATTTCACGTCCACCAA
>CAKVCR010000360.1 GCA_934725835.1 uncultured Odoribacter sp. | reverse complement strand
GTCAACAGTATCCCCTGACACGCACAAGACAAGGATGTGTACCATATATCGTATATTGGCAGCAATAACAGAGTTGCTGAACGAATATGAACGTGTGCAAGATTCGGATGCAAACATCCATACTGCGGTAAAAGTGAAATTGCTGCAAGTAGCACAAAAATACACATTTGTGGAACCGAATATGATAAGACCTTATTTGGAAAAAGATAAAGAAAGCAACATAAAGAGTGATAAAGTTGTCAGCATGGAAAACGTTGATACATTTATTGACAATTTGCTATCTTGGATGGAAAAGGCGCAAAACCGAATAGTGATAACTCCACAGACATTAGACAGAACATTTTCACGTTTGTATTATACCTTAAATGATATGGACACATTGGGACAAGATGAAAACAATGCCTTTATCGGGGAATACATGAGTAAATGGGTAATCTCATTATGGAATTCCTGTATAGTGGAAGAATGTCTGGCAGAGAATAGTATTGACGGCATAGATTTGAGCCATGACGAAGACATTATCAGAATCTTCTTGAAAAACTATAATTGTTTCCAAAAAAAAATAGAGAATAAAGAAATAGATGGAGTCACGTCCTTCTCAGCTTGGTTGTTGGAGTGCCCACTTTTGGAATGTTATGTAGATACTGACATATTGGCTTTAAGAGAATATAGAGCATTGGACATAAACCTCTACAAGTTGATCAAGGCAAATTCGACAAAGAAAATCTTAATAACTCAGAAAGAGTCTCTGCAAAAAGAATTGAATGACGTTGAAAACAGCTTGAGAGATTTGGAACAAAACATCTCATTTGCAGATGAATTGGAGAATATTGACAAGGAAATAGAAGTTATAAACATGGAGTTGGAGAGGAAAACCAACTCGTACACGAAGAACAAGGAGCTATTGGCACGTCGTTCGGAATTGAATAATGAAAGACTGAGCGCTTCAAGAGATGTTGTGGAAGGTGTATCCTTCCTCTATAATCAACGCCAATGTAAACTTGCAGAACGGAGAAACTTAAAACGGAGAATATCTGAAACAGAGATAAACTTATCAAAGATAGGTAATCTGTCAATGAACGATGCTGTGATAATACAGATTTCAGCAAAGTTTAGAAAATTTTCTGTTTATAAAGAATTATCCATAGAGCAAAGATAATATGCGCATCCCATTTTCCGCATTTTTATTGAGTGACGAATGGTCGCTGACTGCATACGAACACCATGAGCATGTCGGCTCAGCCGACATGCTACGGCATTTGTATATGTTGGGAAAGATGCAAGATATGTACAAGCCTGACTATTGTTTTGAGAATAAATTCAAAACGGAGATGACAGAGATAGGGTGTGGCAATGACAGCACGAAATCGGAGATTATCGTAGGAGTTCTGAAATATCTTGCCAAGCGATATTTGATGTTCAGAGAGAGGTGTCTGTATGTAAAGCGAGAAATGCTGGAGGAATGGATGGAGGTGGTAAGAGTGTTTCCACCATTACTGATAGAGGCAGCCTATTTCTTGGACTATCCAGACTTTGAGCGAGAAGAACCGACCTTCTTCCATCGTGTTCTCGTTCCGAATTTCGCTGCAACAGCCATCAAGCTACCCTATTTCAAGAATTTGGAGAAAATGGTGAGAGATGCCAACGGATTGACTGACCTGCATGTGCATATCAATGGCACTGCTGAAACGGATATGTTGTGGTGGTCGCAAATTGGGTGTATAGATATTTGGGTTGGTAGTTTCGAAGAAGCACTTTATTATTATGAAGTGCAAATGGAACGTGAGCAGTTGGTTACAATGCCGTTGAAAGAATATAAGGACAGGATTGTCAAGAGCAAAAAAATCTTGAAAGAATTGCTTGACAACTTGTGGGATGACATGAATTGTGGCGGACTATTTGCTCATTCTCACAACTTTTGGATTCCGACAAAGGATAAACCTCGATTGGCAATGGGAGCCTACTTCTATTTGAAGATATTGAAACTGATGGAGGAACAACGGATCACTAATGAAATGACAAGGCAATTCCATCAACTGATGTTGACACTTGGCATGGTTCATAAAATGCTTGTTCAACAGGAATGGCAAAAAGGCTTCAGTCAATTTCAAATGATTACCAACAATGGCTTCAGGTGGTTATTTGAGGCAAGTCACATTGATACACGTATCGCCCAATTGAACTGCAACAAGGATTTCAATATCGTACAACATATCGAAGGACGTTTCTCACCTAAGGATTCTCTTGTAAAAAACAAAATATTTATCAACAGTTTGATGAAATGGTTTCGTGAGTATCTAAAGGACAACAACAAGACAGAAGAAGAGGTAAGACTCAAACTTGTCGCCCATTTCATCAAACAGAAAGATAGAATACCTACAGAACATTGGATTCGCCATCGGGCATTGCGGGAGGATGTAAGAAGAAAAGGATATGCACTGTATGACTGGCTGAAATATACAAGCATCAAGGGAAAAAAACCGTATGTGGTGGGCATAGATGCTGCTGCAAGTGAGATGGATGCAAGTCCTGAAGTGTTTGCTCCCACCTTCAAATGGCTCAGAAAGAAATGGAGAGATGAAGGTTACGACTTGCAAGTTACATACCATGCTGGCGAGGATTTCCTGCATCTGTTGAGCGGATTACGTATGATGGTAGAAGCTGTTGACTTTCTGGACTTGGAACAAGGAGACCGTATAGGGCATGGCACCGCAGCAGGAATAGAC
>CAKVCR010000359.1 GCA_934725835.1 uncultured Odoribacter sp. | reverse complement strand
AGGGGCTGAAGGTCCAGGGCTGGATGAAGTATTATCTCCGCTTCGTTCTGCCCGTTCTGATCCTGGTGATCCTCATAGAGGGTCTTCTCTAAGGAAACTCTGAATAAATCGTCTGCGGCTGAGCGGCGAATCTTTTGCCGTCAGCTCTTGCCGATTTAATCCTAAATTCCCGTGATTTTTCCCTTACACGTTCCAAAAAGGCAAGTATTTTGCTCTCTATTTACCTTGATTGTGATTGTTTCTGCTAGCAAAAATCGTGATATTCATAAATTATTCACGCAAAAAGTCAGCACCTAATTATTCCATATATTTCTTTTTATATTGCCCAAAAAGTTCGTAAAAGTATAACAAATTGTAATGTTTCATAACAAATATGTGATTTTTTCGTGATATGGGACAACTGTGCGGGAATTAAGGTCTGACCTAACACCACAAAATTTGTGGCGGCTACGCTGCGCTAAAAAAAAGCGTTGTTATGCAGATATGGCTACATAACAACGCTCAAAACTCACATTTGCTATTCTGTGACTATCCTGAAGCTGCTTACTCAACGATTATTTTGCATATATTTGATTCAAGTCGCTATGATAATCAGGGGATGGTAATGTCGTAGGAAATGCCGAAGGCACCGCCGCCCAGCAAGGCATTGTTTGCAGTAGCAACACCCGAAACACTAACAGTTCCGGTATCGCCAGAATTGCCAGTGACGCCGGTATCAACATCGGATTCAATAGTCTCCTCACCATTTGCAGTTTCAAAGAAAGATGTAGAGTCAGATGTACCGTTCAGGTTAACCGTGACGGTGCCACTCATGCCGGTAAATTCAGGCTTCGGAGATTCATACCACGGGACATACAGCTTTACCTTAACCTGCACACCATTGTTTTCATCATAGGTTGCGTAGGAATTAATCCGCACGTTGGCAACTGCCCTGGGCATGGGGCATCAGATGTCCAATAATCGCTCAACAGCCCGTCAAACTCTCCAATAACAATGGGAGCCTGCTCAGTTTCTGCTGCAAAAGCAGTGAAGGTTCCAAACGAACAGAACAGGCAGATAGCCATAAAAACAGACATCAACTTTCTCATGCGCTTATTCATAAAATTCTCCTTTAGAAACGGGTAATCTTGAACAAGCAGCTTGTTTGAATAGTCACAGTTTGAAAAATTCAGGAAGTAGTTTCTAAAGCAAAATGTGGTTTTTGTAGGAAAAAAACGTTTTGTTATTGCACATCACGTTCTATGGCAATATACATTCCCAAATTGCCATCTGCAAATGAAATACTGGTAGAAGTTGTTCCGTTGGAGTACAGGGTTCCAATAGAAGTATAATCTTCCCCCTTTATTTCTTCTGCAACATACTCAATTTCTGAATATCCTTCACTTTCTAACGAAGCGATATACTCATCAAATTGCGTTTGGCTCATATCATCAATCATGATAACACAGTAATCATTTTGGGTATCCACATAAGCATTATTTACCGTTCCAGCAGGAATTGGCAATTCTTTAGTATATTCGTTTTCCGGCCAGATTCCGGCATCCAAAACATCAAACGAGTCAGGATCTATGCCTGAACTTTTAGGGCTTTCTTGCGTACTGCAAGCGGTCAGCAAACAGAGCATAATGAGTGTAAGCATAGAGATAACTTTCTTCATCATTTCCTCCTATCATTGCACATAATTTTTAAGATTCGAACAATCAGCACGATAATTGCAGCTATTCCAATCACCAAAAAGATAAGTGAAAGATCTATTGCTCCTATGCCGTTAATTCTAATGTTTGTCATCGCATCAGCTTGCCCTATTACTCCATCCGGTAGTTGTTTTAAGTAAAGTGTCCCAAACAGTACAAAAGCCAACACAGATACACCGATTGAAATAATTATAAAAATGATATTATTTCGTTTTCTGAGAGTGGTACGATCAATGCCCAACTGTTCTTCCGTACTTATAGCAAAATCTTTAGGTAAACCTAATCGCTCGATTACTTGTTGTTCCGTTTCACCATGTTCCATGGCAGAAGCGAACACTTCATCTAAATCTCGAAGCACATCATTTTTCTGCTTTCGTGAAATCAAAAGTTCCTTTTTTACCTGCTTTATATAATGTTCTTTCATATTGTCATCTCCGTTTAATTACAACTTCTAATAAAACCATTAACGCATTCGGTATAACTATCCCAAAATGCGACTAATTCCGTTAAAGTTTCTTTTCCTTTCTCCGTAAGAGAATAGTATTTTTTTGAACCGCCATTTGCAGCGGCAGGAGCAATTCTGCACTTGATTAGTTCTGCTTGTTGCAACCGGTAAAGGATTGGATAAACCGTTCCTTCCTTGGCATATCCCAGAACAGAAGCACCGTTATTATTTAATTCAGTGATAATTTCGTAACCATACGTTTCTCGTTTGGCAATCAAGCAGAGAAGAATCATTTCAAGGGAACCTTTTTTGAATTGCTGAACATATTTACTGTCCACTTGTATGTCTCCTATCCAGCGCTAATTAGCAATGCTATGTAGATGTATTATATTATGACAATTGACGAAAATCAATAGTCTTCACAAAAAAGTTACAACTTTATTTTCAGAAAAATTTTTGAGCAGGCATGAAACCGTCATGCCTGCTCAAATTGTATTTGGTGCCTTGGCTCATCAGCCCATGTTCATTGCCATGCGGATGCCGCCCATGGCCGGGGACACGGTGTTTACCACCACCGGGGCCAGCTTTTCCA
>CAKVCR010000358.1 GCA_934725835.1 uncultured Odoribacter sp. | reverse complement strand
TGACAGTTTTTTCTATTAGTGACATTATCGGTGACAAAATCGGTGACATTTCTATAAATAGTTATTAAATAACCCGACATAGTCATCGTCGAGAGGCATATAGTGTTCTATCACGAAAACACCTGATATTAAAACATAACTGGATTAAATATCAGGTGTTATTCCGTTTTATAACAATTAAAATTTAAGTCCCAACAACATATATAACTCATCTTTATAGGGAAGTATTTCTGTATATAGTTGAGTGTATGCTCTGCCAATTGCACCACTAAATGGAATCATGTCTAATGAGCTTTCGCCACAATTTAAAATATGTTCATAAGATATACCTGGATATTTATCTATGTAATATATCTTTGAAATTCCTAAATGATAAGCCTTTTTTGAACACAGTTCGCAAGGGCTAGCTGTAGTAAATAAATATCCACCGGTTACAACTGGTGTGCCAATTTTCGCCGCCTGGAGAAATGCCATTTCTTCAGCATGAATAGCACGCGTGTGCACTTGATTCTTCTGATTTTTATACGATAAATACGCATCTTTAAAGCAATATGAACAATTTCTCCCCTTTAATAATGAAAAATCAATATCTTGAGTTTTGTTCTTTACATAATTGCGATATTTTTCATCCGTCCTTTCATACTCACTCATTCCAACTTCATCTTCTTCATCGTCATGAATTAACGAAAAAAGAGATCTTAAACTACACGGAATTTGGCCAGCCGGTGTTGTATTCCAACCAGTAGCAATTATTGAATATTGACTATCCGAAATAACTGCACCAACCTGTCTTGATAAACAACCCGAATTAAGTCTCGCATTATATGCCGATTGCATGCAGTACTCTATCTGAGTTGGAGGTACGAGTCCTGGATGCATTATTAGTGAGACATACCTTATCAGTTGTCTTTTCGTTTCATCATATGTGTTGGACTTAGAATCCGGATTATTTATATGTACATCAGCTTTTTCTACAGTTTTTTCTATGTTTATATTATTAAAAACTCCTATTTCATTATTTAATGAAGGATATTCTTTTTTGTCAAGCTTTACCACATCATCGTATGTAAAACCTTTTTTAATTAGGCGGTTTTTTCGTTCATTATCTAATGAATTAATTGCAAATAAATAAAACGCAGAATATCTATCCTTGAAAAAGGTGGCTTCATACGGATTCCTAAAAGCATCTATAACAACTAACACCTGTTTCTTTTCTTGTATATTCCTTTGTCTCAAAATTTTTATTAACATATTAACTCGTTGAGATAGTTTTAATACATTTTCAGGAACAACATTTTCTGAGAAAGCGTCTCCCGAAGCTCGTATGTTATCACCAATTTTCTGCAACAATATTGTATATACCTCAACGGGAATGTGTTTTTGAAATTCAGCAAACGCTTTAGGTATTTCTTCAAAGTAGAACGAATATAGATCATCAGCAGCAAGTATATTCTCTAAATGATTGGCTCTTTCCTCCACCTTTTGTTTTAATTCAACCCTTTTTTTGTGAAGAGCTTTATAAGTCTCTTCATAATTAGAAAAGTCAATTACACTTCCCGAACATTTATTAACATATTGAAACATTTCTTCATAAGCATGCTCAAGTATGAATGTAAATATTATATGTTTCATTTCAATTAATCTAAAAGGAATCCATGTGTTTCTCGCATATTCATATATTATTTTATACTCTCTATCTTCAATGGTTTTATTATCATGAGGCAAAGGTGGTTGCAAATCTACAAATGATTTTTGCAATAATCTTGCAACAGTTGAGCATCCGCAACCAGTTCTACCCGTCAAACCTATTATAATAAAATCTTTACGTTCAGCAAATATCCTTTCAACAGCTCTATTTACCAAAGAAGTATTGTCTGCCATATCATATACCTCCATATAATTTTAATTGTTTACATATTTAACATATGCATCTGCGATTTTTTGAATCATTACGGGTAGTTTTCCAGTAGCTGCAAGTAATAATAATATAAATATTAGTACTTCATAAATTATTTTTTTATGAGTGTTTAACCAACTAAAAACCTTGCTTATGCGACTTTCTCTAATTATAAAATCATCTATTTTTTCTTTCTTTTTACTTTTTTTATAATTAGAACAATTTACACATTTATCCACAGATTCTCCCACAAGTGGTTTTACAAATTCATCCCATTCCATTTCACCAGATGACAACATCTCGCAATAATTGAAGAAAAAATCTGTAAACTCAACTCTATAAGGGTGTAATTTTTTACGCAAAAATGCCTTTATTCCCGTCCGATGAGAGTATTTCATTTCATTCAACAAATCTATTCTCATACCAGAATGAGGCGTTTTTTCATCTATTCCATTACTCAAATAATTAAAAGTAATAGTGGCTAGTTTGTTTACATTATTACTTACATTTTTACTGTTAACACATATTTTTATCGGTTTGTTTGTAGGATTATTTAGAGCAATTAATAATGCCCCTTTCCAATTTGGATCTATACTTGTACATACATGTCCTATACCTTCTACTACATTTGACACACGGGATATCACATAGCCTGCTATGTTGTCAGGCACTGATATATATTCTTTACTGACAACTAACACGGTATCTTTTGCACGAACATAAAAATAATAGTTGAATGGATATTTAGTATCACAATAAACTGATTCCAACATCCCACATCGCGTCGATAAAGCTATTATAGTTGGTGTTATATCATACGATGCACCTTTCAAAT
>CAKVCR010000357.1 GCA_934725835.1 uncultured Odoribacter sp. | reverse complement strand
CGCTCTCCTAACAATTTAGAATACTTTACTTTTAAGTCAGCACTTAGAAAAGAATTTTGAATGACGGTTTCAAACTTAGGCAATAGCTTGATATACTTATTTATCAGTCGTTCTACAATCACACTCTCTATGCCCAAAGTGACTGCTGATTTGATAAAATCATCCCTTTGAAGCTTTTTCTTCCGACCATTCAAGGTCAATGCCAGCTCTTCATCATCCTTGGGATTGATGATGGTAGTATTCAATAGGTCATATGCAGGAGTCAAACGTATCCCATCTGCTGCTTCATATAAAGAAAAGTTTTTCAAATGCATATCGTTATTTCCGGTCAACCAAGAGAAAAGCACCAACTCAAAGAACAATCTTTGCAGCAGGTCAGCAACAACGACATCCGGTCAAGAATACTGACATCTGTATTCCGCAATGCAACATCCAACAGCCATCCTTCAGGAATCAAACCATCAAAAAATGGGAATAGTACAGAACTTTTATATACTTCTTCCCGTAAAGGCAATGTCAGGCTAATAGCCTTTGCCGTTTCCAAAAAGAGATATTCAGGCAAATAGCAGAACTCATATCCAGCATCATTTTCAGTAAGAATACCAGCCAATTGATCTTTATAAAATACACAGGCTTGTCTCATTGATTAGCAGTTTTAGGAGTGGCAACCATTTCATAATTGAAGAGGTCAAGAAGCTGATTCACCTTATCAAGGCGCAACGTTTTCTTTCCTTGTTCGAGGTCACGAACAAAGCGCAATCCAACTCCGGACTTCAGCGAAAGTTCTTCCTGAGTCAGATTATATTGCTTTCGCAACCTCTTGACAGTAGTAGAAAGATTATTCATAAGTATCTGCATTTAAAATCCATGACTTCACAATAAAGGCTACACCTAAATCAAAGGCTTAACTTTTCACTCGGTTTACACTTTATTTATACCCTTTCGGATGCAAAGTTAATACAAATAACTGATATTATACCACAAAGGGTATAATTTACTATTTCTTTAGCATTATTATATCAGATAAGGTATAAAATGGCTACGGACGATGGACAACATACCAGTTAAGCGGTAGTCAATATGACGAAACCTTGCAAGATAATGACGAAACCTTGCAAGATAACGACGAAACCTTGCAAGATAATGACGAAACCTTGCAAGGTTTGGAAGACATAGTTATACCCAAGCGAATGATGCGAGATGAAATGATAAAGTTTCTCCACTAACAGCAACATCTAATTGCATTTTGCACCAAATGATTGATATATCATTACTACAATCTTCAAACTTACATCAACTGAATATATTACGAACTTTATTGAGAGACTTACCTGAAAGAGGCAATGATAAAATATGTACTTGTTTTTATTTTATTGCCATCCTAAAAAAATTTACCGGACAGCAATAAAATTAATCTAAATTACTCTTTGTGTTAAAGCTTCAGCTTTTTTTTCGCACCACTCTATTGGTCGTTCAACAAACTGTTTCCTGCGGTAATTTTCACCCATTTTACAGCATCTGCACAAAGCCCTTGATATTTATCAACACCTTTACCTATCAAAGTTATCTTCGCCTTACCGGCTTCGTAGTAGTAATCTCCTAAAGAGACCCAACCTTCATCCTCTTTCAACGGTTCTACCTCTATTTCCTCCTCTCCGTCAGCATGAACAACGCGATAACGTTGCACCGGAAATACATTTCCACGCCTGCGGATATTTGAACGTTTAAACAATTGCTCCGTCTGCAATTTATCATTATAAATAAACACTTCATACGTTCCTGCCTCCGACAATTCAGTTTCCCACTCCACATCTACCTGCACTGCACTTGAATACTTTACCACTCCCCCCTTGACTGGCTCTCCGTAGCCACAATGGGGACTGATTCTCTTTTCCCACCTCTCTGGAGAATTGTCTCGTTTTATCTTACGCAATTTCGCTACCCAACGATTATTTTCCAACACATGAAAACCTGCATCAAGGTCATCCACAATATATACACCCTCCTCAGGTACAAATGCAAGCGTATCTGTATCAAAGGCACCCTCTCTTACCTCATTTACCAATCCACAGACCGGGAATTGCCAATATTGCTGCGATGGTTTGTTTCTCGCAAGTCCACAAAATACACTCACAGCAAGATTATCACTCAAATCTGGTATATAGAGTCTGATTTCCTTGCAAGCTCCCGCAGGAAAAAAGTAATGACTCTGACTCAATGACAAGACACCATCCTGATTACCCTTATTCCAAACTTTTACACTGAACATACGTCCCATTTCCGAGCCATCCTGATAAACTTTTTGAAAACAGAAATCTCGAAAATAAAATGAAGGTTGCCCACAACGATTATACAAATGCCGAGTCATTTCCAATAGCGAAAAACCGAATTCTCTCTCAAATACTTCACAATATTCCTCATAGCTGAAATTACGCCAAGCATGACGATGAAGGAAAGCTATATTAAAACTCCTTAGACTCTCTTGCGACACTCTACACAATATTCGTCGTATCAACTCATCTCCAACTACACACAACATCTTTTCCGAATCAAACCCGTACGTTTGCATCAATTCCTGCAAGCTCTGATTTCCCACTTTATCTGACAACACCATTCCGACATCAAACTGGGTCATACTTTCATAAGCTCCATTTTGCATCACTCTAAACAACACCTCCACCCCCTCAAATTCAGGCGACCAAACTCCATATTGAAAAGGAAGCCATAAAAGACCATCATATCC
>CAKVCR010000356.1 GCA_934725835.1 uncultured Odoribacter sp. | reverse complement strand
CCAGATGCTGATCCTCTTTTGCTGCATCCTTCACAGATACCTGAGCAGAAAGCGGGTCTATGAATTTTTCCTTCTTGGGAGATTGTTTCGTTACGCTGAATTGCCCCTTGACAGTCAAATAATCCGTTACGTACCAGTTCAAACGCAAATTATCAACAAACTCATCGTATGTATTGAAGTTATAATTATTCAACTGTCTTTCATATAACGGGTTGCTCAATTTAGAACTACCATACACATTAGAATACTCCAACTCTTTTATTAAATTCCCCTTCTCATCATAAGGACGGTCATACGGCTGCAATTTGGAATAATCCGAAAAATCACCATAAGGAGATTCATCACCACGAACAAAAGTATAGGAAATGTCATTCGTCATCTGAAGATTCTTCAAACGATAATCCAAAAAGAATCCTGCACCGGCACGTTTACGAGACGAATGCTTCATCACACCCGGAGTATCATGATAAACACCTTTGATACCATAACGCAAATCCTTGTTACCTCCCTCAATAAATATACTATGCTGATGCTCAAATGTATTCTGCAAAGGTATAGACAACCAATCTGTGTCAACACCCTCCTTGATTCGCTGTAATTTTCTGTTATATTCATTCATTGCTCCCCAGCCACCATCGTAAGAATCCGGTTCAAACAAACCAGCACGTCTTTCAATCTCCAATTTCTCAGCAGCATTCGCCAGGTTATAATCCGACAAATCAGGTAATGTCAAACTACCTGTAAACGAATAAGAAACCATTACACGACCCGGTTTCGGAGCTACCGTTGTAATAACTACCACACCATTGGCAGCACGCGAACCATACATTGCAGTGGCAGCCGCATCCTTCAAAGTGGTAATACTCTCAATCCGATTCGGATCCATATCATAAATTTTCTCTACAGATACCTCAAAACCATCCAAAATAAACGTCGGCAAGTTCGGATTGTTCTCTAATTGCGATTTTGTCAAACCGTCTTTATCCAACTCGCGCACACCGATACCGGAACGACCACGGATATACACCTCCGGCACGGTATTAGGGTCTGAACCCCATTCATTGTTTTTCTGTATACGGAAAGAAGGGTCAAAAGACTGTATTGCCATTAATACATTAGATTTAGACACCTTCAACAAATCCTCTCTATCAATCTTTACGGAAGCACCGGTAAAACTTTTTTTGTCGATATTCGCATAACCGGTCACCACCACCTCGTCCATCGTCATGGACTCGTCTTCCATCACAATCTGCAGTTCTTTTTCATTCTTGAAAGGAATCTCTTTCTTCTTCATTCCCACAAAAGAAAATACCAGTATAATACCTTGATGCTTGGGAATCTCCAACTTGAAATGTCCATCTGCATCGGTAACTGCTCCTAGGGTCGTACCTTTAATGGCAATCGTCACACCCGGCAGCAATTCCCCCTTGGTATTCTTCACGTATCCTTGCACAACTGCCTTTTCAACAGTCTGACTCTGCATTGCAGCCTTCTTGACAACAACTACATTATCAACAAGCTCAAATGTCAGTCCCGTTCCAGAAAGACACCTTTCCATCACCGTACACAGGTCCTCTCTTTCCACTTTAAAATCCCTGCGTCCCACTCCTCGAACATCGTCATTACTGAACATAAAGCTGACACATGCCTGCTGTTTTACATGTTCAAAAATTTCTTGCAAAGAGGCATTTTTCAATTTGACACTAACCAATTGGGCAGAAACAGAAGCCTGCAATTGTGCTAGTGAAAGAAATACCAACAACAATGTAACTTTCATAATTCGCACTGTTTGACAAAGCCTGCCGGAACACCCCCACAGACCTGTTCGTTTCTTCTTCATACGTCTTTTTTTTAGTTTTACAATAAGTCTATCTGTTTTATCATTGCCTTCTTTCCATGTTTGCGGCATAAAAAGAAGAATTAACTATTCGCTATTTTATAATTCCAATTATTTGTTTAAATTTGAAGGTGTTTTAGTTTTACAATAAAGTCTGTCTGACAGGCTTTGAGAGGATGATATTTGCGGTATCATCCTCTATTTATTCAAATTCACCACAATTGTCCGATTTCTTTTAGTAAAACTTACTTTTTCCATCCTTTCTATTAAATCCAACACCTTTGATATATCATCGTATTTCAAAATATCGATTGTAAATCTCATATTCTGAATTGACTGACTTGTATAGAATACTTCAAAATCATACCAACGCTGCAAATCTGCCATAATTTTTTCCAAACGTTCATTAACGAATACCATTCTGCCTTTAACCCATGCCGTATATGGATACACGTCCACCTTCTCCACTTTTATTTCCCCTGGTTCTATAATTTGAGCCTGTTCGCCGGGTTGCAAGCGACTGCTCACGTCACCACTACAAATCTCAACCGAACCATTTACCAAGGTTGTTACAACATCGTTCTCTTCCTCATAGGCTCTGACATCAAACTCCGTTCCCAACACTGTTACATCCGCTCTATTCGTATGTACTGTAAACTGACGATTCTGATCTTTTGCCACATTAAAATATCCCTCGCCCTGCAGCCATACTTCTCGAGATGTCCGTCCAAAATCTGCAGGAACTTTCAATTCAGAATCTGCATTTAAGTGCACAATACTACCATCTTCCAAACGTGCGATATACTCTCCTCCTTTAGGTATTCGAATCACATGATACTCTCCCGCATTTCCTCCCGATAATTTCACGGTATCTTTTTTGTTAACAAGTTGTACTCCCCGTTGTTCCAAGA
>CAKVCR010000355.1 GCA_934725835.1 uncultured Odoribacter sp. | reverse complement strand
CTGATAATCTTGTCAATTTTTTGAATAATGATTTGAATCGTTTGAGTAGTGGACGGTCTTATTTGAGTAATCCGGCAATACCATTGGCGCATTCCGGTATGGGAAAAGTGGTAGACCAAGAATTTATCATGCAAACGATTCGTTCCATTGAGTTACCTCAACAAGATACTGCATCAAATTCTGATTTTTATGTTCGTTTCAGTCAAAAAATGCAGGAATTCATGATGCGTTTAGTGAAAGAGAAAGATCCTGAAAATGCATCCGTTTCCCAGCGATTGGCAAATATTGATTTGGCAGGAATGTTAGTGAATAATTTTCGAGCTTATAATATAAATCTTCCCTTCACTTACGAAATTATGACCAAGCAAAATGTATTGGATAACGTAAAGGCAGGGCGAACTGAAAATTTATATTATGTTGATTTGTTTCAGCAGGATTTAGTTAAGAAGGGATATTATTTAGGTGTGCGTTTTGAATCTGTTCAACCTATTTTACTCGAAAATATGGGTTGGTTATTTTTGTCTTCTGGATTTTGTATTTTCGGTTTATTGTTTGTGTTTATTGTAACGATAGTTATTATTATGCGACAACAGAAATTGTCTGTAATAAAGAATGATTTTATCAATAATATGACACACGAGTTTAAAACTCCGATAGCAACGATATCATTGGCTACATCAGCATTGACGAAAGAGAAAGTTTTGAGTGATCGAGAGCAGATACTTAAATTCAATGCAATGATTAAAAGTGAGAATAACCGTATGAACAAATATGTCGAGAGAATCTTACAGCAAGCGAAACTCGACCGCAAGGAATTGCAGATAAATTTAGTTGATGCAGATGTGAATGAGCTTGTGCGTGAAGCTGTCGGACATTTTATGTTATTGGTGCAAGATGCCGGAGGTTCGTTGGAATATCATTTGGAAGAGGGAGAATTGATAAGGAAAGTCGATGAAGTACACATGATGAATGTGGTGTGTAATCTGATTGATAATGCAATTAAATATTCAGGAGAAGCACCTGAAATTAAAGTATACACACATGTAAAGAACGGACACGTGCTGATAGGAGTCCAAGATCATGGTATTGGAATTTCTAAAGATGCTCAGAAAAAAGTATTTAAACGTTTTTATCGTGTGCCCAATGGAAATGTTCATAATGTGAAGGGTTTTGGGCTTGGATTGAGTTATGTAAAATCAGTGGTGGAGTTGCATGGTGGTACGGTTCGTTTGTCTTCTAAGAAAAATAAGGGGACATTGGTTGAAATAGAATTATAGAATTTAAATAAAAAATGTATGGCACAGAAAATTTTATTAGTGGAAGACGATCCTTGTTTTGGTTCAGTTCTGAAGTCCTATTTGGAATTGTCGGATTATGATGTGACCTTATGTGTTAATGGTAATGAAGGGTTAGAGGCTTTCAAGAAAGATAAATACGATATATGTCTGTTAGATGTAATGATGCCTGTGATGGATGGTTTTACTTTAGGTAAAAAAATCCGGGAATTGGATACAGCTGTGCCTTTTGTATACATTACTGCTAAAAGCATGAAAGAAGATATGAAGTTGGGTTATGAGATTGGTGCGGATGATTATATCGTAAAACCGTTTGATTCAGAAGTATTGATTTTAAAGATAAAAGCCATTCTTAGCCGTAGCAAGCATGAAGAGGTAGAGCAAAAAGCTAAGTATATAAATATTGGAGCATACGAATTTAATACAGAATTGCGTATTATTTCTAAGAATGATGAGCAGATAAAATTGACACCTAAGGAGGCGCAGTTATTGGAACTCCTTTATAATTATCGGGATGGTTTGCTGCCTCGTGAAAAGGCTTTGACTGAAATATGGGGCGCAAATGATTATTTTACAGCTCGAAGTATGGATGTTTATGTTACGAAACTGAGAAAATATTTTAAGGATGACGAGAATATAAGGATTGAGAATGTCCATGGTTCCGGTTTCCGTTTGGTTATAGAGGAATGATTAAAGAAATGATATAAACCCCGAAAGTTTTTGTCTAACTTTCGGGGTTTATATCATTTCTTTCTTGATGTTTGGGATTTATTTGAGATGTGGTAATTTGGTTACCCCACAACCCATTGTTCTAATCCTTTGGTTTTGTTACTGAAGTTAGCTCCTATTTTATAGATTGTTCGTGAATCCGTTGCAAATGGTTGAGTATATTGTTTCTCATTAATTTGTTGTAGGGCTTGTTCGGCAGTACCGTCTAGTTTGAATTCCATAACATAGATGTATTTATCTGTCTTTACCAGTAAATCAATACGTCCTTGGGAGGTGTGATATTCGGCTTGAGTATAAAAACCTAACAATTTGAATATGATGAAAAGCACATTGACTGTTTTGTTATGTTTGTCAGCCAATCCTTTGATTTCTTCTGATAAGAGGGATGTCAATTCTTGGTGAGAGATGCCGCAAAGTGTTTGGTAGTTTGGTTGTAAGGAGAGGTCTTCAAGATTATTTAGTGAACCCTACGTAAAAGTAACCTGCTTTACGTAGGGATTCAAAGTTTTGGATGCCTATGGGATAGATTTTGTTGCTCATATAAATATGGGTATTTATGATTAAGCGTTTTTTTAGTTACTGTAGATGATTTTTATATCCTTCTCTTTGCCGGCTCTAAAGAAACGGGCAGGAATCACTTCCCAGTCGTGGCGACAGGTGGGGGTGACAATTTGTTGCTCTTTGATGTATTCTGTCAGGTAGTAGCGTACGTCTTTGTTCCAGATTTTTATGATGCGGTTGTTGATTTCCTCTTTACTCAATCCCAT
>CAKVCR010000354.1 GCA_934725835.1 uncultured Odoribacter sp. | reverse complement strand
GAATGGGCGTGTACACGCCCATTCTTTACTCCGTAAAGAATGATAAGCTCTGTTCAGGGAACGGCAATAACAGCCAATGTGCTGATTGCGATAGAAAAATAAAGAGGAGGAAATCTCTATGAAGAAATTCCTGTCATTATTGCTTGCGGCAATGATGATAATTTCCGTACTGCCGACGGCGGCGCTTGCCGACGGCATGAAAACCCTTGACATGGCGCCCGTGGACGAGGTCACTTCACCTGCGGAGCAGCCCGAACAGCCCGCCGCACCTGCGGAAGAACCCACAGAGGCAGTTACGGCAGATGTGCAGGCTTCAGCTGCAAATTCTGATGAAGTTCCTGCGGAAAACAGGCTTTCAAAGCTTGTATTTCGTATGGGTATGTCGCCATCGTCCTATCAGTATACAATACAGCCCGAATTTGACCCGAAAATAAAGGAATATACCATTGTAGTTGCAGATAATGCTATGTCGGTTACTGGTATTTGCGTTTCTGCAACCTTGGCGGATACAGCAAGCGGAAAAATAGTTGCTGTTTATACTGCCAAAGGTAAACTTGTGGAAAGAGAAATTGTTTCAGGAAAAGAATCAGTAACGCCGCTGGTGAATGCTATTATGGCAAGCTCTATTGAAGGAACCAGTGTGACAATAAAAATCGGCGATATTGAGGCATATAAAATAAATGTTATTCGCAGCGCTACGCTAAAGGCACTTACTGTTAAAGATCAAGGCGGAAATGCGCTGAGCCTTAGTCCTGCATTCAACAAAGATAAAAGAGAATATGAGATAAAAGACGTTGCCAAAGGTAAAGAAATCATTTTTGCGCCGACTACTACTGCAAAGGCGGCGACTGTTACCGTAAACGGAAAAGCTCTTGACGGTGGCACTGTGGCAATAGAGCCGGTATGGAACGAAGAGATGGAATCTGCCGTTAAAATTATTGTGAGCGGCGAAGGTGCAGAAAGCAATGTTTATACGGTGAATTTGATTCAAGCCGAACCTGAAATTGAAAGCATAGAGGTTGTTACGCCGCCTGAAAAAATGGAATATAAATTCGGCGAAAAATTTGATGCCTCAGGAATTGGCGTAAAAGCGCATTATAAAGACGGCTCAAGCAGAAGTATAAGAACAGATTGGCTTACTTTCAGCCCGAGTGAGCCGCTAAAGCTTAGCGACACAGAGGTTGAAATTGAGTACAAAGGCGCAAAGACTACTCAAAAAATTTCTGTTATAAGCAGCTTTGAAGGAAAGGGAACAAAAGAAAATCCATTTTTGATTTCTTCTGTTTCCGATTTTGAAAAGATTCGTGATGAAGTAGCTGAAGGGATCAGCTTTAAGGGCACTTATTTTGAGATTACAAATGATATTTCCTTTACGGCGGAATGGGTTCCGATAGGAAGTATAAAAGCCGGGGCTTCAAGTACGGAAAATGGAGCAAATATTCTGCCTTTCTCCGGAACAATAAACGGAAAAGGTCATACACTGACTTTTGAAAAGGGCTGCAAGCCGCTTTTTAACTATGTTCGTGAAGCCGGTGTAAGCAATTTTAATATTGTCGCACCATTTATGGATGGCTTTGCCTTGGTTGACAAGTACACTGTTGACTATGGCGAAGACGGAAGCTACGGTTACGGAACGGGCGGCAGTTATGCGCCCGGCTGCCCCGATACAATAAACATAGAAAAAGTGGTTCTGAAATCCGGTTCAATTATTAAAAGCGGCGGATTTATCGGAGGATTTGCTTCCGGCGGCAATGTGGTAAATATGACCGACTGTGTTGTTGAGAAGGGTGTAAAAATAGGATGTAATGAAGATGGTACTTCCGCAGGAAACGGTTGGGTAGGTTCATTTGGAGGAATGATAAGCGGAACATTCAAAAACTGTATAAGCTACGCCGATGTATATGGCGATAAAGCGGTAGGCGGAATTATAGGTTACAAAGGTCAGAGCATGGGACCGTTCAAAGTTATAGGGTGCAAATTTTACGGTAATGTATATGCCACGGGAGACTTTGTAGGCGGAATTGTCGGCTCAGGCTATGCATCTCCGTCTGCACCGAACTCTATGTGTGTGGTAATTGAGGATTGCGAAAGCACGGCTACAATTTACGGCGGCGATTATGTAGGCGGAATTCTTGGCAATGAAAGCGTTGTTCAGTGCTGGGACAACGGTATCGGCAGAATCCGCAATAACTTGTTCCGTGGAAAGATTGTTGCTTCCGGCGAAAATGTTGGCGGAATAGTTGGTCGTATGGTTTCGCTCAACCGTTACACCATTGTGGAAAATAACGTGTATTCAAGCAGCTGCGGCTTTGAAAACGGTATTGGCAGCGTTACATATATAGATACAAGCTGTACAGACCACGAAACTGCAAGCGGCACTATTTATTTCAATACTGCTGAACAAATGCCGGGAATAAATGGCGTTGCATATAACAACCACAACCGTGAAGATGATCCTCTCGGTGCGGATATTGAGAAGCTGTTCCGCAGAGATGATGACAGAATCGCGGCGATGAATGTCGAGGAGCTTATTGCCGCCATCGGCACCGTCACCAAGGACAGCGGCGACGCTATCAACGCCGCGCGCAAAGCCTACGACGCGCTCACTCCCGAGCAGAAAGAGCTTGTTACCAAGGAAGCGTATGACGCTCTTGTTAAGGCTGAAAAGCTCTTTGATATGATTCAGAGCAGCAGCAAGCCCGGCACGCTGCCCGGCGGCGAAACCGACAGCAGCAGCTCCGGCGTAATCAAAATTTCCGCAACCGGCGCGGCAAAGGGCGAACAGAACCCCAACACCGG
>CAKVCR010000353.1 GCA_934725835.1 uncultured Odoribacter sp. | reverse complement strand
GCACCAGAAGGAACAACACTAAAAGAAATTATAACAGCAGGAGGAAGTAAAGTAGGCGAAAAAGGTGTTGTATGGGAAAATGTAACATTAAATCCAGGAGATAGTAAAACATTTGAATTTAGTGTAACAGTAAATAACTTACCAGAAAAAGAATATGGTAATACAATAAAGAATACAGCAAAAGTAGATGAAGAAGATACAAATGAAGTAACAAACAAAGTAGTAAAACCACATATAACAAGGCTAAAAGAAAACAACCCAGTAGAAACAAACAATTTACATGAAGGAGATACAATAACATATAAAATTACAGCAGGAAATGATGGAACAGAAGCAAAAACAATAAAAATAGAAGATGAAGCACCAGAAGGAACAACACTAAAAGAAATTATAACAGCAGGAGGAAGTAAAACAGGCGAAAAAGGTGTTGTATGGGAGAATATAACATTAAATCCAGGAGATAGTAGGACATTTAAATTTAGTGTAACAGTAAATAATTTAGCAAGAAAAGAGTATGGGGCAACAATAAAAAATACAGCAAAAGTAGATGGAGAGGATACAAACGAAGTAATAAACCATGTTATAAAACCACATATTACAAGATCAAAAATAGCATGGCCTATATTTGGAAAATTACATGAGAATGATGAAATAACATATATGATTTTTGCAGGAAACAATGGAACAGAAACAAAGATTATAGATATTTCAGATGAAATTCCACTTGGCACAACATATGTTCAAAACACAGCAGATAATGGAGGAGTTTATGTAACAGGAAAAAAATCAAAAATAATATGGAAAAATGTCACATTAGCTCCAAATGATGTAAAAATGTTTACATTTAAAGTAAAAATAAATAAATTACCAGAGGGCGTTTATGAAGCAACAATAAAGAATATTGCAATAGTAGATGGAGAAAATACAAACGAAGTAAATCACGAAGTGGTAAAGCCACATATAACAAGGTTAAAGACAAACAATCCAGTAGAAACAGAAAATTTGCATGAAGGAGATACAATAACATATACAATTACAGTAGGAAACGATGGAGCAGAAGCAAAAACAATAAAAATAGAAGATGAAGCACCAGAAGGAACAACACTAAAAGAAATTATAACAGCAGGAGGAAGTAAAGTAGGCGAAAAAGGTGTTGTATGGGAGAATATAACATTAAATCCAGGAGATAGTAGAACGTTTGAATTTAGTGTAACAGTAAATAACTTACCGGAAAAAGAATATGGTAAAACAATAAAAAATACAGCAAAGGTAGATGGAAAAGACACAAATGAAGTAACAAATCATGTTGTAAAACCACACATTACAGCAGAAAAGGTAAGCAATCCAAAAACAGGTTCTACAGTAAAGTACGGAGAGATTATCACTTATACAATTAAAGTAAAAAATGACGGAACAGAGACAAAAACAGTGGATATTACGGATAATATACCATTAAATACAGAATTTGATAGTGTTCAAGACCAAGGTACTACAATAACAAATAATGGAAAAGTTACAGGAGTAAAATGGACTAAAACAATTCCAGCAAATACAACAACACCTATAACAGTAAGCTTTAAAGTAAAAGTAACAGGAAATGTAGCACAAAAAATTGAAAATAAAGCAATAGTAGATAATGAAGAAACAAACAAGACAGAACACGAAATAGTGAAAGATATAAAAATAACAACAAAAAGTTATACAGGAAAAAATGTTATACTTGTATTAGATCTATCATCTTCAATGTTGGATAAGACATCAAATGGGAAAACAAGATTAGAAGTATTAAAGAAAGAAGCAAATAAATTTATTGATAACATTTTAGTAAACACAAATAATACAATTACTTTAATAACATTTAATTATGACAGCTATGATAATGCAATAAAAAATTCACAAGAACTTGATAGAAGATATAAAACAACATATGAAGCAAATCTAAGAAGCTTAAATAGAGCATTCGTAGGAACAACGGTACAAAAACGTAATAGTAATAACGCCACAGACTTAAAGAACATAATAAATTCAATTTCATTAAAAAGAGCATTACTTACAAATATACAAGTGGCAATGAAAACAACATTAGAAGAAGTAAATAAATTATCCAACGACTTAAGCAGAGAAACTGTAGTTGTATTTATAGGTGATGGAGCTCCATCATGTACTTCATATGAAGATACGAGTAAACCTGGTGATAATGGAACATATTATGGGTTTGATACGCAAACAAATACAGAAAAAGCAATTAACAATTATGCAAATAAGATAAAAACAAAAGCGAAGATTTATACAGTGGGATTTGAGCTTCAAGGAGAGGACGCATGGAAACAGGAAATTTCAAATCGTATTATAGCTAAAATGTCAAATGATAATGGAACTGAAAGTAATAACTATCATTTCTTAGCAACAGCTAACGATTTAAGTAAAAAATTATCACAAATTGGTGAAGCTCTTGGAGAACCAAAAACAATAAACTTAACAACAAATAATGTTGGAGAAGTAAATGAGAAATTACCTAAAAATACAAAGTTAAAAATAGATGAAAAAAGACCAGTAATATTGAATATAGATTCAGAACAAAGAAGCTTTAAGACAATTAATGAAATACAAGATTATTTCAATTCAACTGGAAGACTAAAATATGATACTGCAAAAAATGAATTTATAATATATGCAACAAAATTTAACCCAGAAAGCAAAATTTCGTTATCATACTATTATACAAAATAAAACTAAAAGCAAGGAATTAAAATTCCTTGCTTTATATATACAGAGGGGTTGTATTAAATAAATATTAACAC
>CAKVCR010000352.1 GCA_934725835.1 uncultured Odoribacter sp. | reverse complement strand
GGATTCCATTGTACGTTCGTCAATGCGATTTTCAGAATTGAAAAAAGGAGATAGATATGATGTGAATTTGCTTGATCAAGAACGCCAGCGGATATCAGGTCGTTTGCGTAATAAGGGATATTATTTTTTTCAACCGGATTATATTGAGTTTTTAGTGGATACAACCTCAAATGATAAAGTTGCTGACGTGCGTATTACTTTAAAGCAAGGAGTTCCAGCAAGTGCATTAAAACCTTATAAATTACAAAATGTAGAGGTCGTTTTAAGCGGTAATGACGGAACAGGAGGGAGAGATTCTTTAATAGTTGACAGCGTGAAGATTGTTTATGAACCTCCAATGACATTGAAACCGAATGTTTTGATGAGAGCAGTAAGGATGCGTCCGGGACAACTATATTCTGCATTCCGACAAAATAGGACTCAAGCTAAATTTGTACAGTTGGGTGTTTTTAAATTCGCTAATATGTCAATAACAGCTGCAGATACGACTTCTAAACAAGGTTTGGATGTGCAGATTAGTGGTGAGTTTGCTCTACCTATTGAAACGGAGATAGAAATGGATATTTCTTCTAAATCCAATAATCTGTTAGGACCAGGATTGACTTTGGGTATTACAAACAGGAATATGTTTAAAAGGGCAGAGACATTCTCTGTTAAACTTACAGGGTCGTATGAATGGCAAGTGGGTGGAAATAAGCAGACTACCGGGAACTCCGGTTTGATGAACTCGTATGAGTTGGGTTTGAATGTTAATCTGTCTGTGCCGCGACTATTGGTTCCTAAATTAATGCAGTCTAAGCGAGACCGTAAAGAACAAACTCACTTTCAGATAGGAACAGATTTAATGAATAGGCATAATTATTTTCGTATGATTTCGTTTTGGGGAAGCGCAACATATGATTTTAATACTTCTTTCAGACATTATCATTCTGTAGTGCCTTTTAAGTTGAACTATACATATCTGCTGAGGACTTCGCATGCATTTGATTCTGTTACGATGCGTAATCCGACTGTAGCAAAGAGCTTTAGTAATCAATTCATCCCTTCAATGTCATATACGTATACGTATGATCGTGCTGTATCCTATAGGAATCCCAACCGTTTGTTTTGGCAATCTTCCATTATGCAGGCAGGTAATATTATAGCCGGTTGTCAAAAAATGTTCGGGAATAAGGAGAAAGAGGGTAAAACATTTTTGAATAACCGCTATTCGCAGTTTGTTAAGCTTACAACGGAATTGATAGGATATAAATCAATGGATAGAAATAATCAGCTGGCAATAAGAGTAATGGGAGGAATTGGGTATGCATATGGAAATTCGAAAGTGATGCCTTATAGTGAACAGTTTTATATTGGAGGGGCTAATAGCATTCGTGCTTTTCAGGTGCGTTCTATAGGTCCTGGAGGTTATCATCCTGTGGCTACAAAATATTCGTATTTAGATCAGACGGGAGATATCAAGTTGGAAGGTAATTTGGAATATCGTTTTACTATATATGAGAATTTTAAGGGGGCTTGTTTTTTGGATGTTGGTAATGTTTGGTTGTTACGTCGAGAAGAACAGCGTCCCAATGGAGAATTTAGTCTGAAAGGTTTGTCTAAGGAGTTTGCTTTGGGAACAGGGGTAGGATTGCGTTATGATTTTTCTTTTATCGTTATCCGTGCAGATTTAGGGATACCTATACATGCGCCTTATGCTACTGGAAAATCAGGCTATTACAATATAAACGACAAATTTTGGAAAGGCTTGGTATTGAATATAGCAATAGGATATCCATTTTAATGTCGATGATGAGAATAATTTTTATCTTTTACTTTTCGTTTTCTACTTTTTATCCTATCTTTGCGCCATTCAACTGAGGAAAGATGCAGGAGTGGTTGAACTGGCACGCCTGGAAAGCGTGTAAACCTCTAAAGGGTTTCGGGGGTTCGAATCCCCCTCTTTCCGCAAGAAATTTGATGAGTTACAGCAAATGCAGAAATGCTGTGACTCTTTTTTTTGTATAAATGTGTATGTTTGTTGAAATTGGTTGCAATAGAACTTATTATCGCTTGGCATGCATAGAAAAAAAAGTATTGGTGCTGACAGTCTCTTCGGTTTGATGAATAGTTCTCGCTAGATTAGTATGTTTTTGCTGAACACGATTGGCTTCATGATTTGCAAATAAAACTACAATTATGACGAATACGATTAAATGTATCCTGTCAATATTTTTGCGAGATATTTTCCTATTCCTCTTCATGGTATAATTTTTATGATTCATATATGAGATGTGAAAAATAGGGAATGGTTGCGCGAAGAATGATTTTTTTTAATGCTATGAATTGTAATTATTGTATATTGGAAATATGTTTTGAATGTCTATCTTTGCCCCTATTAAAAATTGATAATTATGAATGAGTTGTTAACCTTTGGCTTATTGTGTTTTACGTCATTTTTTACATTGACAAATCCTTTGGGTGCGATGCCTGTTTTTATGACAATGACAATGGAATTGGGGGAAGTAGAGCGTAAAAAAGTCGCTTTGCGAGCATCTTTGGTGTCCTTTTTGATTATGATGATGTTTGCTATTTCGGGAGATTTTCTGTTCCGCTTTTTTGGTATTTCGATAGATAGTTTACGTATTGTCGGGGGTATTATATTCTTGATAATGGGTATGGATATGTTGCAGGCGCGCTTGGTTAAAACAAAGGTGAAAGAGTCGGAAGTAAAGAGTTATGTAAATGACATTTCAGTGACTCCCTTAGCGATACCAATGTTGTGTGGACCCGGCACGATAACGAATGCCATTGTTTTGTGGCATAGGGCGACAG
>CAKVCR010000351.1 GCA_934725835.1 uncultured Odoribacter sp. | reverse complement strand
TTGCAAGTAAGGGACGCAAGTTCGCGGTTTAAAGTTCAGACGGGTTGGTTTGAGGATTTGTCTGATGGTGATGAATGCGATTGGGATACGTTAATGGTGAATTCGTTCTTCAAGCCGCGTATATATGTTGTGCTAAATAGTGATATGAGTGTGAAAAACGATTTATCTATCACCTCTTCAAATAAGGATTTTTGTGATGTTGAATTTGATTATAGTTCACACGATAGAGGTGTATTCTATAATTTGAAGTATGGCGGTGGATTTGGAAGCAGTGTGATAACTGTCCGTGTAAAAGATGAGTTATTGGGTATTGAACATAAGATGAGTTTTACTGTGAAACGCACTAAAAAGGGGATTCCGGGAGAGATGGTTGTAAAGGCCTTCGATATGGTTATGAAGAACGGAGGGTCATACAAGCTTAGCATAAGTCAGTACAAACGTAGTTTTTATATCAATTCAGGTTATTTGGCCAAATGGAGCTTTTCGGGAGATGTCATTTCTGATATAAAATTTCTTGGAGGCGATGAGTTTTGGGCTGCCGGAGTGGAATTCATGGCCAATAAATGTGGCGTGACTACTGTTACTGTGACTGACCAGACCGGTAAGTCCATATCGTTTGAATTGGAAATCTATCAATATGCTTCCGGCATTAAAGCTCTCATTGACACCGAGACCGGCGATTGGGTGAGCAAATTCTATATTCCGGACGGAAGTTCCAGAGACTTCGAGCTGAGTTTATCCGGTCGGATGAAATGGGAACTTGCCGATACTCGATATTTCTCAATCGAGCCGTTAGATGAAGTTGATGGCTACTGCTCGAAGATAAGAATCAAAGCTACCAAAGATGCGTTGGGAAAGAGTACCACTCTTAGAATTACAGACATGAAAGGTCATTATAATGATATTGGAGAGGTTGTGGCTGCAGTCGAATTGAATGAAAGGCAGATGTGTATTTGTGCCGAGTCTGAGCCGTATAGTTTAGCTTCTACCAGAGCTTTTTGGTTTACTTGGAAAGGTGCGAAAACTAATTTCAGTAAAACGTTCTATGTTAGTAGGTTTGGCGAGCGCCTTACAAAACTTCCGGGTATCAAGATGTCGGTGGAAAAGAGTAATTCAAACTCTGATTTTAGAGTTGTCACTTCTGATAGTGAGATTGAGACAACAGGTAACATGGCTGTCCGCTGGCCGTCTAAACATGGGATGAGAGTGATTCTTAAACTCACAGATCCCTGGGGTAATACGATTTCGAGAGAGATTGAGCCTGTCTGTGATTTTAAAGACCCGAAGTGGAAAATTCGGCAAGAGTATGGGAGTATGGAAAAAACGACTTTTTTAGGTGTAGAAGTGGCTCTTGTGGGAGTAAAGACATTAAACAGTGAAAATGGATGGAGTCGTTATAAAATCGGTTTATTATATGATACAGATGCTCCGGAATATGCTGTAACGGATCTTGAGTGTTCTATATGGGCAGGGGATATAAAACATACCCCGGAAGTGGTAAAAATACTCAGACCTGGAAATTTAAAAGAGGCTGTCAGTCCCACTTTTATAGGTAGACATACCGGTAACGAATTATATTAAGAAAGAAATCTTGCATATTACTTTTGACCTTTAGTAGACCATGATTCTTTATTTTTTTACATCATCTATAATTAGCAGTAGCAATGAAAACAAATATATTTTTTAAATTATGTGCAGCGATCGTTTTGGTAGCTGCGGTCCTATTTTCATCGTGCGATGAAACAGAGACGATATTGCCAGAAGTGACTAAAATTGTTATCACAAATCCGGAAGGAGGCAAAATGATGCTGGGACAAGGTGTTAAGGAAAAAATCGGATATAATATTTTCCCGAAAGAGGTGGCGGATTCAGCCGTCATTGAGTGGAGTAGCAGTGATGAGACGGTTGCTATCGTGGAGGACGATTGTGTGAAGGCATGTGCCCCAGGGAATGCCGTCATTACAGCAAAGTGTGGCAATGTCAGGACTACGTTTGAAGTTAGGGTGGTAGATATTCCGGTGGTATCATTTGCCGTCCCGGAGTCTTTGGTGTATCTCTATATAGGTTTCGCGCTTGAGGTTAAGTTGGATACTGAGCCGGAAAAGGCAGACATTTCATCGCTTGATTGGGAGTATGACAAGGAGTTGGTGGAGCTGAGTTTTAAGGACGGGAAGGTGTTCTTTACCGGACTAAAAAACGGCAACAGTAAGGTGATAGTCACTTCTGACAGTGGCGAGTCGAAATATTTCTGGATTATCGTAAGGGAGGCAAGTACCCGTGTGAGAGTAACTTATAATAAGTATACTGATTCGGAGTCTTTTGATTATGAGGAGATTGATTTGCACGAAAATGATGAATTTGATTGGTATGATTTTTTTCACGACCCCTTTGGCGGCTATATGGGGAAGAAAGATATAAAGATTGTAGTTGCCGATGATATAGATGCAAAAAATAATGTATCAGTCACCTCTTCGGACAGTTCTATTTGTCAATCTGAATTCAGTAATAGTAGTTATTTAAACTACGTGTACCATACTCTGAATGGAATAGGAGGCTTTGGCACGACCACGATAACTGTCAAAGTAAAAGATGAATTGTTGAACCTTGAGCATAAGCTCAATTTTACTTTGAAGCGTGTGGCAATAGGTATCCCGGAGGAAATGGTTGTAACGACTCATTTTGGTATGAAACGCATAAAGGATGGAGACACCATTTCCATTTATTATAATAATGAATCGTTTGAAATCAATAGTGGCTATTTGGTGAAATGGAGCGTTTCCGGAGGTCTTCGTCTAAGAATTCCTGGGCCTGATTGTTGG
>CAKVCR010000350.1 GCA_934725835.1 uncultured Odoribacter sp. | reverse complement strand
CTCGAAGACAACAAACAGACCGTAAAGGCAACTATACAAGACCTCTACCTTCAAGCAGAAGCTTTACACATCTCTTGCACAGAATATGCGAAAACACTTTCTCTACAACGCAATGAGGAAATTTTGAACAAGGCGCTTGAAGCCGGACAGATTTCCATGATAGATTATTTCGTTGAAATCGCACTACTCTATGATAGTATCCAAAACTATTTGGAGGTGGAAAAAGAATATCACAATATTGTAGCACAATTAATGCAATACAAGTTATAACAATAACAGAGGGACTGTTTGATAGTCCCTCTGTTATTATATAATACAATGCTATTTTCAGTCCTCGCACATTTCAAGCCATTTCAATAGTTCCGACATATGAGAAATTGTAGGGCCCGCTACCTGTAAACGAAACTGATTGTTGTGTCCTCCAGTAAAAAGGACATAGTCAAATCCTAAAGCCCTGGCAACCTCTGCATCATGCAGCGTATCACCAACCATTAACGTCTTGGAAGGGCATATATTATATGTTTCTACCATACGTTTGCCACGTTCTATCTTACCGGCTGCATAAATATTGTCTGAGCCGCAAATCTGTTCAAAATACGAAGATATGTGAAAATCGACTGTCATTTGCTGCAGCAAATCCTCCCGTAAAGCAGATAGTATATATTGATGACGGCCGGACCCTTTTAGAAAAGACAATACGTTCTCTACACCATCATTCAATTGAAGGTCCTGAGCATACTTGTCATAAGTTTCCACAAAATCGACAGATAAATCATGCATAGATTCTGCCTGCAAATCAAAACCTACTTTCACATAAAAATCTATGACAGGAAATCCAAATATTTTTTTATAATCCTCTACGCTTAAGGGCTTGATGCCACGCCGCAACAACATATCGGCAAGAGTATCAACACCTGTCTGTAAATCATTCAGCAACGTACCATTCCAATCCCACACTATATTTCTATACTTCATAACTTTATTTATCCTCTTTATAAAATGCTTCTACACCCGGCCATTGAAGTCTTTGACGAGCCACCTCTTCCGGATATATCATATATACGACATCCGCTTCTGTCGCCAATTCATTCTTTTCGTTGAATAACTCAACTTTAGCAGTGACCAAGCGTCGAGAAACATCTGTTACTTTTGCCCGTAACCAAATTTCCCCGCCATCAGTGCGTACAGCTCGACGGTATTTTACATTCATTTCTGTCGTAACTCCGGCAGTCTTTTCATGCGAAAAAATTGCCCAGCTTGCGATTTCATCAATCAAAGTTGCCTGAATACCTCCATGCAGAATATGAAAAAAACCTTGATAATTTTCTGATGGATTCCAGTGACAAGTAACGTATTCTCCTTCATCAACAAATTTACACTTCAATCCATATGGATTGGTCGGCGAACAACCAAAACAATTATATCCCTCCAACTCTGCATAGGCATTATACATCTCTCTCTTTTTCATCACCTTGATATATATAAAAAAAAAAACAAGATTAAAAGCAGAGAAAAAATGCTCTCCTTTTAATCTTGTGCATAAATTATTACATTCTACAATATTTACAAGTTAGCTGCAATTGCCTCTGCACATGCTTTCATTTCTTCTGCAGGAAACTGTTTTTTAGGATTGCAAAAATTCAAATCATCACCACTATGCAGAGGTACCAAATGAATATGCGCATGAGGAACATCCAACCCCAAGACCGCCACCCCCACTCGCAAACAAGGGATTGTCTTACCGATAGCCTTTGCCACTTTCTTGGCAAACACCATCATGCCTGCCAATTCCTCATCCGAAAGGTCAAATATATAATCTGTCTCTTTTTTCGGAACCACCAAAGTGTGTCCTTTCTGAAGAGGATTGATATCCAAGAATGCATAGTAGTTCTCATCCTCAGCTACCTTGTAGGAAGGAATTTCCCCACTGATAATACGTGAAAAAATAGAAGCCATAATATATGATTTTACAGACTGATATCCATTATTTCAAATTCCATCTCTCCTGCCGGAACTTTTACCAATACCTTGTCACCTACTTTTTTACCAACTAAAGCTTGAGCTATCGGAGTATTGATAGAAAGTTTTCCTTCTCTGAAATTAGCCTCAGTTTCGGAGACCAATGTATATGCCACTGTTGCACCGGTCTTGATGTTCTTGATTGTCACTTTATTCAACATTTGCACCTTGGATGTATCTATCTGCGACTCATCAATCACCCTACAAGATGCGATAGTATCTTTTAATTGTGCAATTTTAGCTTCCAATAATCCCTGAGCATCTTTTGCTGCATCATATTCAGCATTCTCCGAGATATCTCCTTTTTCTATAGCTTCACCAATAGCTTTAGAAATCTTAGGACGCTCAACATTCTGCAGCCTCTCCAATTCCTCTTGTAATTTCTTCAAACCTTCTTTTGTTACATAAGACACTTTATTGCTCATAACCATTATAATTTTGCGTTCATACTAGATAAAAAAATAAATGACACTTATCCTCCAATAAGTGCCTTTATTAAAAAGAATTCCGAATATTGCTCTCGGAATCCTCACCTCCGGTACAAAGATAAGAAGCTTTTTCTAAAATAAAAAACTTTTCATCCAAAATAATACAAACGTTTTCACATACCATAAAGCTTCTTTTTTTGCCACTTTTCTGTAGCAAACCTTGCAAAATAAAAATAATATTTCTACATTTGCACCCTCGTAAGAACGTACGCAGTCTCTTGCATGAAAGTCTCCATGGCAATACTGCGCTCGATAAATGAATTTTATTAAAATAAAAGATTATGGATTTAGTTAAAATCGCAGAGCAAGCATTTGCTGCAGAGAACCCAGTTGAG
>CAKVCR010000349.1 GCA_934725835.1 uncultured Odoribacter sp. | reverse complement strand
TCTGAGAACCGTCGTTTTTAGTTTTGAGTTGGTTTTCTTTGATTACTGCGAGTCAATTGTGATGGCACATATTAATTACCGCGGTGTGAACATTTATTGCATACGCCAAGATTGACATGGTTTGCACCACCGTATGTTCCAAACTCGGATTCCAGCTTGATTTCGCGGCACCGCTCGCACTGAACCCATCTTCTTCCCAATGAATCCCTGATTTGATTTTTTTGCTGAACAAACTTATCCTTCACTTCATCATAACAGTTAATATATTGCATTTCTGCAAGTTGCATTTCGCGTGCGCGTTTCTCTTCAAGATCCTTCTCGTGTTTTTTTCTTAATTGTTCTTGCCATAGCAATTGTTGCTCTCGTGATATTTGCTCTTTCTCGGGATACTTATGTATCATTTCAATGCGAACTCTCTCTTGTTCTTCACGCGTTTGGTTGCGTCTTTCCTCTTCCTCTTTTTCGCGTATTATTTTATGTTCCGGAAATAGTTGATCTATAAAAACGCTTTTCCTTCCCTTTATACTGAAAATGCTCAATTTGTTTTTTGCCCTTGTGATTCCAACATAGAATAACCGGCGTTCTTCTTGTTCGCCGTCAGCACTATCTTTGGATCGACTAAAGGTATTTGGCCTCGATGACGGGAAACGTCCATCGTATACATCGACCAAATAAACGCTGTCATATTCCATGCCTTTACTTGAATGAATAGTTGAGAGAATGACCGCATTGTTTGCATTGGAATAAAAGCCTTTTTGTATCAGTGCCTCCAGCTCTATGAGTCTGTTCAAGAATCTTCGGATATCGGGTTCTTGTTTGGCGAGCATTGACAGAATTTCAACCTTACCACCATCAAGACGCTTCTCTCTTAAATAATCCTTATATCCCCTGCCCATTAATACAGAAATTGCATCCTCGGTTTTTGATTTTCCAACCATCGCCATAATGCTTCTGAAATTGTCTGCCCTATCTCTTGGGCGTTCTTTGAGATATTTCATTTGACCTTCAATAGCATCATAGACAGATATGCGTTTATATTTGCAATTCTTGATGACATAGTCTTTTTGTTGCTTTTTCAAGTATATAATACCTTTATTGCATATTTGAGAAAACGAACCTGTATCGCTCTCATTTAATGCAAGCGAAAGATAGGCTACAATATCCTTTACCACGCGATTGTTAAAATAGTTCATTTCAGGCTTGCGCAACTTAAAAGGAACACCGTTCCTCAGCAATAAATCAATCAGAACAATAGAGCTTTCGTTGTCACGATATAGAAATGCCGTTTCTCTATCTGTTGTCTTTGCTATTTCAAGCAAACGCATATATTGCATTTCTCTGGAATCCACCAGCTCCCACGCAACGGCTTCGCCATCACCGCGCTCAGCAGTCATATTTTTCTCATATCGCCCCTTGTTTTGAGAAATAAATGATTGCGCCTTATTAACGATTTGCGCTGTAGATCTATAGTTGCGTTCCATGCGCAAAATATACGGATTCAGATAATCATATCTAAAATTCAGCAAAGCTTTTGGATAAGCTGCTCTGAAACCATAAATACTCTGATCTTCATCCCCTACCATAAATAGATTGTTCCCCAAGGCAAGGATTTTGATGATTTCATGCTGAATCTTCGATGTATCTTGCGCTTCATCAACGCAAATATATTTATACCTTGTTCTTAATGCGGAAGCGATTTCATCCTTTTTTTGCAATATCCAAAAAGCAAATACCATTTGATCGTCAAAATCCATTTGGGAGCTATCCCTCAGTGATTCCTGATAAGATTTGTACATGTCACTTAAATGTGGATATTCGGTTTCGATCTCTTGGATTTTCTCCTCCGTAAGCATCATGTTTTTAATGTATGTGATGGCCGAGGAGAGTTCTAAAATATCATTTTCTGTGGCGTACTCTTCGTTGTAACGCTTAAATATGCGCGCGAGCAAACGCCGTCTTTCTTCATCTTGAATCAATACTCTTTGTTGTTTGCATATTTTGCGACAATAGTCCGCATATATCTTAAGCGCCAAACTATTTAAGGTGCGAAAATCAATTTTCTTTCCATATTCCTCTCCAAATTGAGAAGAGAATCTACGCTCCATTTCTTTAGCTGCCGCAGTATTATATGTAATAGCGAGAATGCTTTGTGGGAGAATTCTTCTGTTGATCACCATATGTCCAAGGCGCTCAACAAGTACTGTCGTTTTTCCCGAACCGGGAACTGCTAACAGCAAAATCGAGCCTTCAACCGCAAGTAATGCCCGCTCTTGCTGTTTGTTTAATTTGATACCATATTTCTCTTTAAATGCGCAGTATTCCTCGTTGTTCTCGATGTCCTCTCTGCACGGCGGCAAACAATGTCCGTCCTTTAACCCAACATAAGTCAGAAAATCGGTTTTACTAATTAATTTGGATGCATAAAAGCATTCAAAACCGTTTCCAGACACATCAATTACTCTTACTATGCTTTGCATTGGTTCTGATCTTAACTGAAAGAAAAGATCTATACAACCACTTTGAATATCGTAGTTATTAAAAGCCTTTTTGGGATTGCGCCAATGAAACTCTAAACCATCCTCCTTTTCTTGATAAAACAGTTGGTTTCCTAATAGATCAGATAAATCAAATAACCATATAACCTTGTTGCCTAAATTAAAATAAAAATTGTTTCGTTCATCAAAAGCCTTAACAGGCATGATACTGTGCTGAAACTCAATTACTGTGCGGTCAATCATCACATCCGCGCGATGTTTTGTATCTCCTAACGACAGTTTCACTTCCTGGTTCTCTTTCGGAAATAGCGATTGCCACTCATTATGCCAAGGGGATATGTCATAACT
>CAKVCR010000348.1 GCA_934725835.1 uncultured Odoribacter sp. | reverse complement strand
AATGCGTTTGAATTGAACCTTTATGGAATTGAAATTGGAGACACGAACGGCATAGAGGACGGCCAATCTACGTTTGAATTGAACCTTTATGGAATTGAAATGAAATATTGACCCATAATCTTGTACACACGTTCTCGTTTGAATTGAACCTTTATGGAATTGAAATTGCAGCAGCCAACGGCATGCAGATGGGCGAATATGGGTTTGAATTGAACCTTTATGGAATTGAAATATTTGGGCAAATTATACGGAAAGGAACAAAGAATGCGTTTGAATTGAACCTTTATGGAATTGAAATTGGAGACACGAACGGCATAGAGGACGGCCAATCTACGTTTGAATTGAACCTTTATGGAATTGAAATGAAATATTGACCCATAATCTTGTACACACGTTCTCGTTTGAATTGAACCTTTATGGAATTGAAATGGAAGAGGAGCGATGAAGTCAGACACACGAGCAATCGTTTGAATTGAACCTTTATGGAATTGAAATCTTGATGTTAGACTGCACATATTGCTCAGCCTTCAGCAGTTTGAATTGAACCTTTATGGAATTGAAATATTCTGCATTGTCAAATATGCGCTCTTATAGTCCTGTTTGAATTGAACCTTTATGGAATTGAAATTGCAGCAGCCAACGGCATGCAGATGGGCGAATATGGGTTTGAATTGAACCTTTATGGAATTGAAATATTTGGGCAAATTATACGGAAAGGAACAAAGAATGCGTTTGAATTGAACCTTTATGGAATTGAAATTCGAGTTAGGCGAAGCCATGCGGGATGCACGCAACGGTTTGAATTGAACCTTTATGGAATTGAAATTCTGTTTAACTGAATTATCAACAATTTCATCAATGCGTTTGAATTGAACCTTTATGGAATTGAAATTGGAGACACGAACGGCATAGAGGACGGCCAATCTACGTTTGAATTGAACCTTTATGGAATTGAAATTACAGCGCATACTGGTCTCCCTTTGCAGGCAGAAGGTTTGAATTGAACCTTTATGGAATTGAAATTCGTATATTGCGCATTATGGATTGTGAGCAGTGGGTTTGAATTGAACCTTTATGGAATTGAAATGAAGCAGCTGCAACAGTCTCTGATGGGCATTACATTGTTTGAATTGAACCTTTATGGAATTGAAATGAGGGTCTGTTATATTCAAGAGTGCCGATTTCATGGTTGTTTGAATTGAACCTTTATGGAATTGAAATCTAGATATTATCCATTGTACCAACTGAGCATTAGTACGTTTGAATTGAACCTTTATGGAATTGAAATTTTGAGATGCAAGAGATTAACCTTGCATCATCATTTGGTTTGAATTGAACCTTTATGGAATTGAAATTAATAGCGGTATGGAGATAATTACCCTCCACGCCCGTTTGAATTGAACCTTTATGGAATTGAAATTAACTAGTTAAGAATGATTGTGTTGGTTTTCCATCTGTTTGAATTGAACCTTTATGGAATTGAAATAATGTTAAACCAACTGAATAATTAATTTCATATGAAGTTTGAATTGAACCTTTATGGAATTGAAATTGTCGTAGGATATTTCAATTTTGATATTAAAGTTGTTTGAATTGAACCTTTATGGAATTGAAATTAGATTTTTTAGCCTGTTGAGCATTAAATTTACGTGTTTGAATTGAACCTTTATGGAATTGAAATGACGTTATGAAGACACTGAGCAGCGATGAGTACTCAGTTTGAATTGAACCTTTATGGAATTGAAATAGCTGCTTCTTGCGAGCAAGAGCTTCCTCAGAGTTGTTTGAATTGAACCTTTATGGAATTGAAATTTCGTATTATTGAGAGACGTGTGTGCCGAACTTCTGTTTGAATTGAACCTTTATGGAATTGAAACAATCGTTTAGCATTGCTGCATCACGCTGCTGCGTCAGTTTGAATTGAACCTTTATGGAATTGAAATTCGCTAATTTGATCCTCATAAACAACAAGGTAATCGTTTGAATTGAACCTTTATGGAATTGAAATTAGTTACCACCCAAGCTCTCATTACCTATATTACTTGTTTGAATTGAACCTTTATGGAATTGAAATTTTGCCATCCGCATAATGAGACGTGGCCATCCACACCGTTTGAATTGAACCTTTATGGAATTGAAATCACCGCATTAGCACCATCGACCGCTTCGACCCATCCGTTTGAATTGAACCTTTATGGAATTGAAATACGAAGGTGACAAGTGATTTGCTTGCCGCAGAACGTTTGAATTGAACCTTTATGGAATTGAAATGTGGTCGGTTACTTCAACTTCGAAATTACGGTTTCGTTTGAATTGAAGAAAGCTTCATTGCGTGCATATCGTGTAGATAACTTACGGCCTAATCCCCTTATTGTGAAGGGTGTGGTAAAGAAGGCTGGAAGCGGACTTGCAACACCAATGATGACGTCAGAGCAGAAGGAATGGTGGAAGAAGAAAATAGAGAAGAAAACGTCAGGCGGCGTGAACGGTACGCCACTCTCATTACATGAATGGAAAGAGAAATATAAAGATTGTCATGTTACACCTGAGACTGACAAGAGTTTATTCCGTAAGATGGGCAAAGAATTGACAAAATCATCATTGAGAGACAAATGGAGCGAGAATGTAATAACGCTTAATAATGCTTATACGAAATCGTTAACACTTACCAAAGATGCTTTAGACTGCCTAATATTCCATGCTTATACAAAAGACGAATTACTTGCCATTGCACATTTGAGAGACAATTTGCACGACCTGAAAGACGCAAAATATAGGTAACTATTCAGCGGTAGGTGCACGACGAATCGTCAAACCTCAAATAAGGCTTGAATTGCATTAAAAGGTGTTTG
>CAKVCR010000347.1 GCA_934725835.1 uncultured Odoribacter sp. | reverse complement strand
CAGTTTGACTTACACCATTTTCTTTTCGAGCGTAAGCCTCCGCCAAATTCAGATACACCTCCGGACTTCGCCAGCATTCACGAGCCATTCCTTCACTCGTCGACAAATAACGGTCTGATTTCATCGGTAAAGCCTGTCCTGAAAAATACTCGGGTCTCAATTTAGTTCCTCCCAATTTAAACAATCGGGCAAAATACACTTCTTTCCGCAAATCGCCATCTTCATACAAATTCCATAACGCATTATCTCCAGTCCATGATGTATGAAATCCCAGCGTATAATTACTGTAAAATAAATGAGGAGCCAAATAATTGAATGTTCTATCCTTTTTACTGAAAAGAAATACAGTCTCGTTCACCGCAATTTGATTAACCCAGAACGTACCTCCGGACGCTTTGGGTAATCCACAAGTTTTCCGATCAACATTATTCAAATCATAAAGTTCATTACCACCTAAGTTGATAAATATTTCAGAAGTACGAATTACCTCTTCCCAATTTTCTTGAAACAAAGCCACACGAGAGGCTAAAAAATAAACAGCCGCTGGTGTTATCTCCCATTTAGTGTAATTCTTGCTCGCATTCTGCAAATATTTCTCTGCATTCTGCAAATCTTCATTTATCAACGCATAAATCTCCCCCACAGTAGCCCGTTCCTTCGGACGCACATCCACAATAGGAGAAGTACGCTTAATCACACCCAATTTATCCTTATTTTCATCCGACCAAGGTGTTCCATACGTGTTTATCAAACAAAAATAATGATAAGCCCGTAAAGCATACGTCTGAGCCGCCAACTTACAATAAGTTCCATACTCGCTCGCTTCATACTTCATATTCGGTAAAGCATCTATAATAATATTACATGCCAAAATATTCTTATAACGGGCATCCCAAAAATTATCCTTAATGTACTGGGAGTAATCAGCCCACCACGTGTAAACCATCTCCCCATATCCCATAGCAGGATCAAAACCATCAACAAACGTCACCTTTTTATTGTTATACATTGATTCATCATAGTACAATGGTCCATGCTCTACATCGTCCGTCATCAAATGAGTCCACTCAATTTCAGACGCAAACTCATCCGGATATCCTTCACCCAACAATATCGGGACATAATCGTTCACCAACGAAGGAATCAACAAGTCATCGGAATCTTCCTTCAAATAATCATCACAGGCCGACAAAAACCACGGCAGGAATAAAATCAAGGTGTATATATTTATTCTTTTCATAACATCCTATTTTTAAAAAGAAACATTCAATCCAAAACTATACGTTGGAAGTGCCGGTATATTCGCACCATTTGTTTCCGGATCCAAACCCTTCCATTTTTTATCAGCAATCGTAAACAAATTCGTCACTTGGAATCGCACCAGCAAACTTGAAACATGTAAAAAATCCAACACTCTCTGCGGCATATTATAACTTAATGCCACCATTTTCAATTTCAAAAAGTCAGCTTTAGCCACTCGTATATCGCTATTATTGTATAAGTCGTAAGGATTTGAAAAACCTGTCAGACCTTCTGAAATATCATACATACGACCGGCATCCGTTGCAAAATAATCCTTCATATCTGCCGAATTATAAGGAGCCGGATAAATAGTATTGTCTCCTGATTGCTTCCAACACTTCAACCATTCATCTGAAAGATTCGTCAAGGGATCAATCGTATAAGAATCATAAAATTTCGGAAGACGAGAAACACTTCCCATACTATAAGCAAAATTCAAAGACAACGAAAGTCTTTTCTTAAAGGTCACTTGCGTATCAAAACCTCCGGAAAGCTTAGGAAATATAGACCCGCAATTTACCAACTCCAAATCCTGTCGCAATGCACGGTGTACTTTTGATCCGTTCTTTGCGTAAAACAAAGGATAACCGTTGTCTTGATTCAAACCGGCAAAACGATAAGTATACATTGAACCGATTGGTTGTCCCTCTACGGCTAATGTTCCCTCCAACATCTGGTCCACCACAGAAGCTTCGCTCAGATCATCTCGATTCGCCAACGTAATCTCATTCAGATTACGCCCAAAATTGAACCCCAAACGCCAATTCCAAGTTCGATTATTTACTAATTCCAAATTCAAAAAGCCCTCAAATCCTTTGTTTACCATCTTTCCTGCATTATAATACAGTACATTCTGTCCCGTAGATGCCGCTACTTGTTTCGACATAATCAAATCAGATGTATTCTTCCGATAAATATCAAATCCACCCTTCACGCGCCCATCAAATAAAGCGAAATCAATAGCAGCATTCCATGATTTTGTCTTCTCCCAACGCAAATCAGGATTCGGCAACATTGAAATCTTTGATATCGGCAAACCTGTTACTCTATCTCGATTTCCAACAGTTACAATCAGATAAGGAGTGGCACTTTCATGAATATTCCCCTGAATCCCGTAAGAACCACGAAATGACAAATTGTTAATCCAATCCACATACCCCAAAAACGATTCATTCGAAGCAATCCACTTCACCGCAAACGAATACGTCGGCAGCCACCTATACTTCGGGTCACTCCCGAATTTATTGGAACCATCTGAACGTATATTGGCATTAAACACATAACGGTTAGCGTAGCTATAACTAGCTATTCCAAAAAACGAAGCAACTTGCGTAAACGAATTTATATTAGTTGGTTTATTATCCCCATAAGAACTGATATAATTAGACGTTTCCACCGGATTAAACATCTCTCCAAATTCCGGTATCCAACCGTATCCAGTCATGGAAACACCCTTATATTCATTCCGTCGAGCCTCCATACCAGCAGAAACGGAAACGTCATGCACCCCGAACAAATGAGAATAAGACAACATATTACGCAATGTATAGCCATTTTTACGTGTACTTCCCTGTGTCAAAATTCCGCCATAAGGTAATTTTGAATCAGAAAATTCCGAATCATATTCTGTATAAG
>CAKVCR010000346.1 GCA_934725835.1 uncultured Odoribacter sp. | reverse complement strand
ATAAATATCGTAGGCACAACCTATATGCTGTGCATACGATATTTGTCTATTAAAAGTTTAGCTGCCTTTAATTTACTAAATATCAACAATATGCACAACTTTTTATACATGAATATTTAATTTAATGTCCAACTTTTCGGGGTCACATCAAAATGACACACCTTCTTTATAAAAATTCTCAAAAACAATTACTTTAACGATTGATATAATTCTGCAATTCTTGCAGGCGTTTTACCTTACTTGAATCTTTAACAGATGCTTTTAGATTCTCCAACATTTGAAACATTTTCTTTTTCTCTTCAGATTTTGCGACACTACACAAAACACCAAAGTCATTGGCTATATCCATCTGGAGTGTCGTATCAAATTTAAAAAACACTTTATTAAGGCGTTCGAGATACTCCATTATATTTCCTTTTTCTCCTTTACCGGAATTCCAAAGATTATAGATTTGCATACGCCATAAAAGCGAAGAGGCTTCTTTAATTCCCTCTTTGACAAATATTCGGGTACCAGCAATGCGAGTATCGTAATCCAACCCCATCATACGGGCCATTCGAAATTCACTGGCATATTCTCCATAGAGTTTACTGTAAACTTCTTCTTTCCCAAGTGCCCTTGCAAATTTTTTGCGATTATCTAGGACATAACGAAAAACAGGATGTTCTATATTGTGAATTTCCTCCTTGAAAATTTTCCAGTAATCGCTTTGCAATTCATTGCGTTTTTCTGCCAACAAATAGTCTCCTAAGATTTTCTCATAATCCATTGGATTTAACTTTTTCACCTTACTGAAGAAATCTTTGACAAATTCCGGATCTCGATTACCGTTATCATATATTTTCCTGAGTCCAACCATTTCTTGACAAAGTTCAAGTGTTGGTATAAGTTCTTTTACCGGCTCAAACAATACAGGGACTCTGTATAATTCTTTACCTTGCGCATCTACCACCAAAAACGTCGGATACATTTGAACATTGTATTTTTTAGCAATTCTCAATCCATCTCCTTCTTCCATATCTTTCATGATACAGATAAATGTATTGTTCATGTATTCACCGATTTCCTCAATGGGGAAAATCTCTTTTTTATAGTACATACATGGTCCGCACGTTTTTGTATAACAATCTATAAAAATTGGCTTCCCTTGTTTTGTCGCTTCTCTCAACGCCTCTTCATAACTAATGTTCAACCATTGAGTTCCTACATTTTTTTCTTGTGCAAAAACGGGAGAAATAGTAAATAGTGCAAATATCAGTACTATAATTCTGTTCATAATGTCTATTTTAATGTGTTTTGTATAATTTGTTCAATATTGTCCAACGATGCGTATGCATCAATAATTTCCCCTTTTCTACCAATGATAATGTAGCGAGGAACTCCCGATACAAAATAATCGCCACAGAAAGAAGACTTGCTTCCCGGAGCAATCAGGTTTATCAAACTTTGCATACCTTGTACTTCAATGGTTTTCTTCCACAAATCTGTTTTATCTTCTCTGTCTATGGATAGCGATAAGAATACTATATCCTGACACTCTTGGTATTTTTTCTGTATCTGAATATACTTCGGCATTTTTTCAATACAACTACAACACCATGTTGCCCATACATCTATAACGACAACACGACCTTTATAAGCAGCAGTAGTGACAGATTGTCCGTCCATCATATACAGCGTCGATAACGGAGCAGGACTACCTACATAAATACGCTTGTATTGTTGATAAAGCGTCAACACCTCTTTCTGGACCTTGGATGGCACACATCGCTTCTGTATGATATCTTCTAAATCAGCCATTTCTACAGTACAACCATGATGACAAAACATAAATTTCATTCTCTCCAAATAAATAGCCTGTAAGGAAGCATTTGATGATGAGAACACCTGTTTTAGTTTGTCGTAATCGTATTTGTTCAGTGGTCGTTCAGGAAACCGTGTCGAAATAGAAATGCCGTCTCTTGCTTCATCGAAAGAAGCTCCGGATTTTAAGGCAAGCAACATGAAATAGGAATCTGCAAATGCTCCTCCATCCTCTTTTTCAACAAACGCTATAACTTCGGGGGCATCCAAACAAAGTTCAGGAATATATTGTAACAATTGGGATATATCATTTGCCTTGCCGGCTGTATTAAGAATATATTCTCCGCTCCGCATTATCATATAGCAATTATTCGTCACTGCATCTACAACCTGCCGTTGATAAGTGCTTATCAATTCTCCAGCAGATAAAAATGAATGTCCTTGCCACAAATTGGTTGATTGGGCATATAAAGGTTGGGCGATGTATCCTAAAAAGGATAACATCACCCATGTAAATATACAAACAATACGTTTTCTCATAATTATTGCTCTGAGTCAGAATTAGCCCCAATAGCTCTTAAATCAATACCATAATTGTCCAACAAGTGTTTGTGTACAATATCCAAGCGCTTACGTATTAATGGATATTTTTCTTGCGGATATTTTACTTCCAACTCCTGCAAAGAATACCACATATTGGTGCGAATCAGATTCAAAAAATCACCGTGTGGATAATTTTCTGCTGTCTTGTGAAAATAGACTGACGGAGACCATGGTTTATTGGACTTGTTAAAGGATTCGGATAAATCTTCTGGGAATCCTCGATTAAAGCAGTGATTCGGATTTGTAAGATCACCATTTCTGAATCCTTTTGTTGTATTCACTCCTTCACGAATGTCATCAATATCCGTAATAATTTCACTCATAACAGCCTTTTTAAGCATATGATAAATGAAAGGTACACTTCTTAAACGCCTTGCTTCGTGAGTAATGTTTTGAATTTCATCATCAGTGAAACTAAGTGCCCAATAATCAAATCCGTCAGCATAAAACGGAACAAAATTAGGATCTGTGGTGCCTGTACCGCCTGTGCCTGTACCGCCTGTGCCTGTACCACCGGTGCCTGTACCACCGGTGCCTGTACCACCGGTGCC
>CAKVCR010000345.1 GCA_934725835.1 uncultured Odoribacter sp. | reverse complement strand
GACGAAGTTAGTCAGCCTGATTATGCGCAGCCGACGAAGAAATATTTCGGTTATGTAACCTGGCAATACCGTGTGGGGTATGCGGTTGACCAACTTACAGCGACAGAGGAGGATACTTATTGGAATAAAATATATAAGCATATAAATATTGCCAATATGATTCTTGATGAGATAGACAAACAGAAGGTTGAACGGAATGAAGATATTCTGAATGTGGCGAGAATACGCGGTGAGGCTTATTTTTTGAGAGCTGCGTATTATTTTATATTGGCGAATCTTTATTGCCAACCCTATGTGCCGGAAAGAGCTTCTGCAACCTTGGGAATACCGGTTAAGACAAGTTATTATATTGAAGATATCAGTTTCCCGAGAGGTACGTTGGCTGATGTATATAAGCAGATTGTGACGGACTTGGAGAAAGCTGCTGAGAATTTGGCAGGTATTTCACGGAAATCGATTTTCCGAGCAGGTATTGCCGCTGTTCGTTTGTTGCAAAGCAGGGTATATCTATATATGCAGAATTGGGAAAAGGCTGCAGAATATGCCCAGTTGTGTCTTGATTTACAGGACGAGCTTGTTGATTTGAATACTTTTGGAGAGTCGGATGTGTTTGCTAAAGCAGATTCTCCTGAGGTGATTTTTTCAATGGGTGGAAATAACATACCTAATTTAGTGACAAATCTTTTTGCAGGTGTGAGTGTTTCTGATGGTTTGCAGAAGTGTTTCAAGAATGGAGATTTGCGTAGTAAATATTTTATTGTTTATGAAAAAAAGGGAGTTCCTGCTTGGGACTGTAATAAATATTCTCTACAGGGAAGTGGTGTAAATGCAGAAGTGTCAGAATGTTGTTTATTCCGGACGGCAGAGGCATGGTTGAATTTGGCAGAAGCTTTAGCTAATCAAGGAGATGATGAAAATGCCAGGAAAGCATTGGATGAGCTGAGAAAGCATCGAATCAAAAGAGGTGATTTTACACAAACGAATCTAAATGAAGAGAATCTTGTTTTGGAAATCCGTGACGAACGTCGGAGAGAGTTGTGTTTTGAGGGGCAACGATGGTTTGATTTGAGACGGTACACAGTGTGTGAGAAGGTGCCGTTTACCGGTTCGATACGGAACACGTATTCTGCGTTGTTCAATGCAGATAAAATAAGTTCTGTCAGTACTTATGAATTGATGGCAGGAGACCCTTCGTGGACTCTGCAAATTCCTTATGAAGTTTTGCAGTTTGAGGAATTGGAGCCTAATCCGCGCAAAGAACGTGTTCCTGTTTCAGTAGAGTCTGTCCGTTGAATGTTTAAAATGCTGGTTTATGAAAAGAATGAAAATATATTTATGCCTGATGCTGTTGATAAGCGTGTGGGCTTGTAGTAAGGAGGATAGTATAATACCCAGAGATCCAGAGGTCAATCTGTTTTATCCTAATCGTTTTTCCGGATCTTGTGTTCAAATATGTCAGGATTTCTATGCGGAAACCGGATGTTATCTGTTGTTGAACGATACTTTGAAACATGAGTATGTGGGAGTTGATATGTATGGGAATCTGGTTTATGAAACAGAGTTGTTGGATTTGACTTACGGAATAACAAGTACAAGACAGTGGAAATTTGTTTTTGATTATGCAACAGAGGAAGAACGGGTGCAAAAAGCTGCTGATATTGTAAAAAATAATATACTTGCTTCGATGGATACTGCATATTATCCTTATTCCTTTTTATTGGTGGAAACTTTGAAAGCAACAGCTTATCAGATTGAAGAGGGTGATCTTGTGGGAAGTTGGAGTGAATTACACGAAGAAAGTGATTATGTAGGATCAAGGGCTATCGCACTTTCAATGAGCAGATTGTTGGCAGATCCTCAGGAGTTTGCTGATAAGTTTTTGAAGAAGTTGTTAATTAAGTTTTTGACAACCAATGTTTTGAGGGATTTTTATGCTTATGGTAATGCATATTATGGACGTAATGAAATTGTAGGAGAATTTGATACGGAAGAAGATTTCTTGCGCCAGACGGGGGTTTTGTCCTTTACATCTAGTTGGGAGGAGGATGAGGATGGAAATGCGGTTTTGGTGTTTTATGATGTGTCTTATTTGGATGACAGGGATAAGTATTTGGAAGCAATATTGGAAAGAAAAGAGAAAGAGTTTAAGCAAAAATATGCAGACTATGATGTCATTCTTCGTAAGCTTGAATTGTTAAAACAGGCTATTGTTGATTTGGGTTTTAAAATAGGTTAAGTTTTAAATCGGAGTAATTATGAATATTCGTATTGGTATTATAATAGGTTTGTTGTTGTTTGGAGTATCTTGTTCAGACGATGAGGAAAGGTTTGTTGTCTATCCGGATGACAAAGGAGTGTTTGTAGATGATGAAGGGAATGAATATCCTTATGTCAGATATGGAGATTTGGAATGGATGACAGAAAATCTAAAAGTCAAGGTGGCTGATGGATGTGAGGTGATTCATGAAGAAAATCGTAATCCAATAGATAAAGAATTAGAAATTGCCAAGAATTTGCAGACATTTGGTCGCGTCTATACATATTCTGCTGCTTTGAAAGCTGTGCCCAAGGGATGGCGTTTGCCGACAGATAAAGATTGGCAGAAATTGGAGAGATCATTGGGAATGTCTAAAACGGATGCAATGAAAATGGAATGGAGAGGGGCTCCTGTCGGAGCGTTGTTGCAACAGGATGAAAGTGCTTTACGTTGTAGGAACGGAGGTATGGGAGAGATGGATTATATGTATGGATTTGAGGTTTATTTCCCTTATGTTTATGGATTTTATTGGACTTCAACTCCGGAATTTGAAGGTAGCCAGATGATGTATTGTCGTCAGATAAGTTATAAATCGGATGAGGTGGCACGTATTTTTATTGATAAAAACAAAATGCTTTCTGTACGTTGTGTACGGGATGTGGAATAATTTATATTTACAATAGTTCGTTAAAAATTAGCCAAGCCTAAGCGGCTCTGGCAGTAAATAAAATGAGTTCTTTGAAAAGTTTGTCA
>CAKVCR010000344.1 GCA_934725835.1 uncultured Odoribacter sp. | reverse complement strand
GAATTGGACAGTACATTCGTTACAGACAATGCCTATTTCCTTTTGCCGGATGCTCTGGATGCCAATACCGCCGTGACGGTGGAACGCAAAGGTCGTCTGGAGGGATGCGATGACTTGGTGGTATTTGACCCTTATGAATTAACGCACGGTCGGGTGTTTACAGCCGGATTCAGAGAGTTGGTGAGGGAAAAATATGGTGTGACAGATATTACGGATGAGTTTGTGAATTCGTTGGCAAGTTTGGATATTGACTATGATATCGAATCTTTCGAGGATATCATGCATCTTCAGGCTTTGAAAACATTGCGTTTGGGAGCTAACCGTTATATGAGTGATAAGTATTTGGTTCAGGTTGGCGGTAACAGTAAAGTGGAACAATTGGACCGCAGTGTATTTGCTTTGAAGGTGATGAATGAGGTTTGCGGCTTGGAAATCCAACATTACAACGACCTCTATTTCCCTAAGGACGGGTATTCGTTTGTCAAGGAGATGGGAAATCCTGAAGTGCAGGATAAAGTGTATTTTGCTCCGGACAATTGGACATATTCATGGTCGGCATTCGATCCCGAAGACGAGTTGAACGTGGATGTCTTGTTTGACAAAGATTCTGAAGGCGGCTGGGAAACACGTAGACACATGGCTCCTGTTGTAGTTCATGAGATTGTTGTAGACATGCATGAGGTGAAGGAGTTGTCAGGACTGAAAATTACTCAGAAAGATGTTACCCCCAGTTCCAGATTCCATGGTATTCTAGCCAATAGCATCAAGATAAAGGTCTCTTCAGACGAATCTGTTTGGGAAAATGCAACCTATGTGGAGAACAATAAGTTGGGTGCGACAGGAGGTGAGGTTACTTTTGTGAACTTCTCTGAGAAGAAAAGAGCACGTTATCTGAAACTGATTGTTGAGGAGCGCTCGTATAACCCTGTTCAATATGCTGTCTCTTTAGGTAAAGTGAGAATATATTGATATTTTAGAAGCTGCGAGTTATAGTGTTTAGAATCAGGTTGATTAAGTTCAGCCTGATTCTTATTTTTATGAGGATTTAGTTGTGATACGAAAAACCGGCACATATCCAGGCTTTCAACTTGGTATGTACCGGTTTCTTGGATTCTTTATAGGTTTCTTGCTTCTTTTCTTACTTTGCGTAGTTGATAGCGCGAGTTTCTCGGATTACCGTAACCTTCACTTGACCCGGATAGGTCATCTCATCTTGGATACGTTTTGCAATGTCGAACGAGATTTTTTCAGCTTCTGCATCTGAAATCTTTTCACTTCCAACTACTACTCGCAATTCACGACCTGCTTGAATGGCATAAGTTTTTACGACACCGTTGTATGACAATGCCAGATCCTCCATGTCTTTCAATCTCTTGATGTAGGATTCTACCACTTCGCGTCGAGCTCCCGGACGGGCACCTGAGATTGCGTCACATGCCTGTACGATAGGGGCGAGTAGCGTGGTCATTTCAATTTCTTCGTGGTGCGAACCGATTGCATTGCAGATATCCGGTTTCTCCTTGTATTTCTCTGCCAATTGCATACCTAAGATGGCGTGTGGCAATTCCGGTTCGTCATCAGGCACTTTACCGATATCGTGCAACAGACCGGCACGTTTTGCCTTCTTCACATTCAAACCGAGTTCGGCTGCCATGATAGCACAAAGATTTGCCGTTTCCCGAGCGTGTTGCAGCAGATTCTGTCCGTATGACGAGCGGTATTTCATTTTACCAATCAGGCGAATCAGTTCCGGATGCAAACCGTGTATACCCAAGTCAATGGTCGTTCGTTTACCGGTTTCGATAATCTCTTCCTCAATCTGTTTCTTCACTTTATTCACCACCTCTTCAATGCGGGCAGGGTGGATACGTCCGTCAGTTACCAACTGGTGCAGAGACAGACGGGCAATTTCTCTTCTCACCGGGTCGAAACCAGAAAGCACAATAGCCTCTGGGGTATCGTCAACGATGATTTCAACGCCGGTTGCTGCCTCCAATGCGCGGATATTGCGTCCTTCACGTCCGATGATGCGTCCTTTGATTTCGTCTGAATCGATATGGAAAATGGATACTGCGTTTTCTGTGGCAGTTTCAGTGGCTACGCGCTGAATCGTTTTAATTACCAGTTTTTTGGCCTCCATGTTGGCGGTCATTTTCGCCTCCTCCATGATTTCATTGACGTATGAAATGGCTTCTGCTTCCGCTTCTTCTTTCAGTGAGTTGATTAGTTTTTCCTTTGCCTGCTCTCCTGACATGCCTGAAATGGCCTCCAACTGTTCGATTTGTTGCTTTTTCAGTTTGTCCAGTTCGGCAGTCTTCTTTTCAATCACCTCCTTCTGGACATCAATGTTGTTCTGTTGGTTCTGGATTTCTTTGTTTTTACGCTGAATATCTTCCAGTTTGCGGGAAATATCTGTCTCCTGCTGTTTCAATTTATTTTCAGCAGCCTGAAGTTTATTATTCTTGGCTGCCACCTGTTTGTCGTGTTCGGCTTTGATCTGCAAAAACTTCTCTTTTGCCTGTAATATTTTATCCTTTTTTATTACTTCAGCTTCAGCTTCGGCTTCCTTGATAATGTTTTGAGCCCGGTGTTTCATTGCAATTTGCAGTGCTGTCCATCCGATGGCTGCACCTACCGCTAAAGCGACTAATGCGATTATAATCGTTGTGTACATATTTGATTAATTTATAATTGTGTTTATATAATTGCATAAAAAAATCCCGCACTATTTCTTTTTAATAAAACCCCTGAATGACACGGGTAGAGCTGCCATTTGATTCAGACTTCCACTGTCCCGAAGGAACCCCGAAGGGTTGAGGCCTGTCTTCAGCAAATTAAGCGTCCGCTCTAATTATTTGAGTGTTGAGTTTTTCGCTTAAAGTCGAAATAATGCGGGAATATCTATTTACAAAGAACTATTTTTCCGTAATTTACTCTTTGATGTATCCATCAAGTTTTGAATTTATCTGCTCTATTTCGCGGAATTTCTCTTCCTGTTGTAGCATAGTTATCGTA
>CAKVCR010000343.1 GCA_934725835.1 uncultured Odoribacter sp. | reverse complement strand
GAGTTACCTTCTTTATTGATAGAACAAGATGGTGAAACAAAAGTATTTGAACAATTACTTAAATATCAAATCAAATATAGCCACAAGAGTAAAACTTGGCATAATAAGCTAATTCAATCTGTCAGCTTGTTATTTGATTACATGAATGCCAATCCCAACAACTATGTATCTGCTAAAGACTTCTTTGAACTGTTTGCAGAAGCGATATATTCAGGCACTATCGACGAAGAAGGGAATGATCCTTCGGGTTTATACTGGCTTCCTAAAAAAGCGCAGACAGCTAATACCCTACTATCATCATTAAGTGACTTTTCGAACTGGCTGTATATCAACTACAAGACGGAGCAGCTTAATCCTTGGAGAGAAGCCACAAGGTATGAGGAACGTCTTAAATATATGGCTCTGATCAACAGAAGTGAGCGCTCATTCTTGGGACACCTTGATGATATCCATGACATTTCTGAAACGGCTAAAACAGTAAGAAATGTTGTTACCCACAAAAACCCTTATGCGGTGAGAAATGGCACAAAGGCTTTTCCAGAGGACAAGATAGAAAAGCTGCTCAGAGAAGGCTTCAAGAAAACACGCAAGGGCTATGAATTAGATCTGATAGATGGTTATAACTGGAGAGATATAGCAATCACTATACTCATGCATTACGGAGGGCTGCGTCATAGTGAGCCTTTTCATTTGTGGGTGCAGGATGTCATCCCTGATCCAGAAGATCCGGACATGGCAATAGTAAGGATTTATCATCCATCAGAGGGGAAAGCTCCTCATGATTTCAAAAATCCAAGCACCGGTAAATATGTAACAGACAGAGCATCATACCTGAAATTGAAATATGGTCTTATACCACGCAATCAGTACGCTTCTTCCAACAAGAGGTTTGCAGGATGGAAGAATCCAAGACTTGATGATGAAGACAATATGTATATGAACGTATATTGGTTTCCAAGAGAAGCAGGCTATGTATTTATGTATGTATGGAAAAAATATTTACAGCAACGAATCAGATATGGCATTAAAGACACTCATCCATTTGCTTTTGTGTCATTTGATCCAAGATATCTGGGGGAAATGATGCCTCCACGAACGCAGACAGAGGCTCACAACAAGGCTTGTGAAAGCATAGGCCTTGAAATATCAAAGTTTAATGGAACAACCAATCACGGTCATAGACATTCTTATGGTCAAAGGATGAAGAATGCAGGTATAGACAAGAAAGTGCGACAGGTTGCTATGCACCATAAGTCAGAAGAATCACAGAATGTTTATACTGAGCCTACAGTTACAGAAGTTACAAGTGCTCTTAGCCAAGCAACAAGTTCCTTGGAACAAGGTATGGTTCTTCCAATGAAAACTGAGATAGATTCATGGTATGAGGAAGAAAAGACAATCACTAAGAAATACATAATGGGGAAGAAATAGTATATGGCTAAATATGATAACAAGACTAAATATAAGATCATTGATGAAGTGTGTAATGGCAAAGCAGCTATAGATATCCAACGTGAATATGGCATAGGAACTGCGACAGTAATGTGTTGGCTTCGTACTTTTGCTGAAAATGGACCGTTTAAAGGAGATAAACTCACGCCAAAAGATTACGCTAGACTTGAAAAGCTACAGGAATCAGCAAAGAAGCGTGAACTTGAAATGCGCTTCCATGGAACAACCACGAATGAGAGTTTTGAATGGCTACTTGAATATGATCCAGCCCTTGCCGAATGGAAAGCTTATGCTGAGGAATGGATAAAAACAGTAGTTAGAGGAAAAGCTACGGCTTTAGCTGCATTATCCAGCTTCTTTAAAAGATACATAATAGCAATGAATCTGACACGTTCTGTTCAAGAATTTGTTTCAAAGACCTATGAAGCACCTGATTTCTACGAAATTCTTTATTCTGAACGAGAAAGTCAACCCCAGGCCTTGAAAGAGGCTAAAAAACTCGTTGCTTTTATCGACTGGATACTTGAAGAAAAGTTTTCTGTTGAAGATGATTATGGCAAGAAGCTGATACCTGCCGAGTTTCATAATCCCCTAGAACAGTATTTGCCAGACCATGTAGACCGTTCTAACAGAAGCGAATCAGATAAGAACGTACTGCCTTATCGTTACATAAAGGAGCTTCGTAATCTCCTAGTCCCTTCTGATGCAACTTGCTTTAGAAAATTGACACTCGCGCAAAAACTTACAGATCCAGAAAGGTCTGGTGGTGACTGGTTCATCGTTGACAGACATCTGATTGATAAGAATGATCCTGACTGTGCTTTCAGAAAAAGAAAAGCATCACCTTACGAGATTAAAACAAAGGGATGTAGCGAATATGTTTACGAAATGTGGTGTCCTGCAAGGACTATCTGCTTATTAACAAAGCTGATGCTTCCAATCCGCACATATCAGGCTAGAATGCTTGATAGTGGAGAAATGGATACTTTCAAATATGTTCAGAAAGATAAATATAAATATGGTGAATGGGTTATAAACGATTCTCCTTTATCACAGGGAACGGAAAGAAAGCCTTGTGAAAAAGGTGTTTTGAGAAAGTTTATTGATCCTACTACAAACCTCGAAATGACAGGTTTTTTCATCAATACCAATAAAACTGCAGACATCAATAAAGATGAAGCTGATAAAGGCTACAACATGCCTTGGCAGTATGAAGAAATGCAGTATTGGCTTGCGAAGTTAAGAGACTGGCAGCAAAAGTACAATCCTATCTCAAGACCTACTGCATGGACTGAATTGACAAGGGGTCAATTAGGAAAAGCAAAAGATATAAAAATACTAAAGGCTATGGGAACCACTGCTTTCTTATTTAGAGATGCTGCAAGTAGAAATAAACATCTACCATTAAGAGATCACGCATTAGAGCCCTTATGGTATAAACTGCTCCAATGTCTTGAACAAAAAGTAAATCAGAATGCAACTACCGAAGCTGAACAAAACCTAAAATTCGTTCATGACGATTTAAACATAACCACTTATTATCCGCTTCTTTCGCTTCGAGTATCTC
>CAKVCR010000342.1 GCA_934725835.1 uncultured Odoribacter sp. | reverse complement strand
CAGCCGTGAAGTTTGTCTTTGAGTTCGAGACATGAGGCTGCGATGATGGCAGAATAGATGGCTGCCCATGGCGACAAGGCGCACAGACCAACCAACAAACCGCCGATAAGATGCTTGTAGCGGTTGCTTTTCTTTAGAAATGAGAAAATTTTGTTCATAACTTGTTGTGTTTTGAAAATTTGTTATTACCTTTGCAATGCGAGGGATGGGGTAACCTTTAGAGACCCGCTCTCGTTCCAGCCAAGTTTTCTAACTTGGCTTTTTTATTTGTACTATCTCTTCTCCTTGTATGCAGTAAATCAAATCAAACTTCTTATACTGGGATGTTCCCTGGAGACCATTGAATTTTGCAAGACCAGCTTGGAAGTTCTCCGCTGAGAAATTACCGTTAGGGAAGAATAAAACTGCGATTTTTTTGAGACATGGTGATATTGTTATTGAAATAAGTTTCGTATATTTGTGGTGCGTAGCAATACGAAGGGACAGGGTCGAAGTAATGACCGTGTACTGCCAAAGGGCACCGAGGGGGTGTCCATTTTTTATATGACCTCTTTTAAAATATTCTCGTCCTTTACATAAAAGTATATCTTTCCTTTGCTTTTTCTTCTTGCTTCAGACAGAGCCTGAAAGTATTTTGTGTCAGGGCTTGGCATTTCAAAAATCACGGGTTGTTTTCAATACATCAAAGATACATTTTTGAAAGCAAATCACAACTGAAAATAAAATAGGGGGCAACAAAGCCCCCGGCGTAACTGGCGCATCCAGTTAACTAAAAATCCGTCCTAATATGGAAGTATCAATTTCTATTAGAATTTGGAGAATAAAGATAACGTTAAGCGTTAAACTTCAACCCTGGCAAATGCCAGGGAACGGATTCTTTGCAAATATATAAAAAATCATGAAACAGTACAAGTTTATTTTTCCAATGCTATGAAAATATATGTAGCAGCAATCATTACTAAACCTGTAATCAGCATGATTATAATTTGCCGTATTACTTTACCTTCTGAACGGAGGCATAATATAATGCCTGGAATAAGGAGAAGGAATATGTAACAGAAGTTGCCGAATAGATTAATTCCCATTATAAAAATGATGATTAGCCAAATCAATGCTCCCATAATTATAAAACTGTAATTTGACGTTAGATACTAGCAAATCCTTGCTTATGTATTGATAAAACATCCATTGGTTTAATTAACATGAAGCATATTAACTTAACCAATGGGTGTTTGGAGTAGTCAATAGAAAGTACTTATTAATTTTTGTTTGCTTGTTGTTTCAGCAAATCTCGAATTTCGGTGAGCAGAAGTTCCTCTTTGCTTGGAGCCGGAGGTGCTGGTGTCGGCGCAGGTGCTTCTTCTTTTTTACGTTTAAGTTTTGATAGAAGTTTGATGAATAAAAAAATTGAGAAGGCAATGATAATAAAATCAAAGGTAACCTGTAGAAAATTGCCGTAATTCAGTGTGACAGCCGCTTTTTCAACGCCATCTACTAATTCGGCAGGCTTTAAAACAAGTTTTAAATCTGTGAAATTTACACCACCAACAACTAAACCAATCATTGGCATAATAACATCTGCCACGATGGATGATACTATTTTTCCGAAAGCTCCACCAATGATAACACCGACTGCCATGTCTATCACATTTCCTTTCATGGCAAATGCTTTAAAGTCCTGTAAAAAATTACTTTGCTTCATTTTATTTGCATTTTTAAATGATTTGTAGTACAACATTCGCAAAAAAAATTGACACTTACAAACAAATCGCAAGTAATATTTTTATATTTCTTATTTCCGATTTTTTACTTTAATTTTGTCCAATTGCTATGGATAAAGAAGAACAGATTAAACATATTGAAGAATTTCTTGACACGGTGATTGTGCAGGAATTGGGTAAATTGCAGAGTGTCAATCTTACATACATGCAGTTTGTATTGATGGGACAGGCAATTGAGGTGTTGGGAAGTTTTCTGGATAATAAGCCGATGAAGGCAAAAGGGCAGTCGTCAAGACGCTTTGCCCAAGGGGTGAATTGGCTATTTGGAGGAAAGTATCGGCTGTTGAATACTAATTTTGTTCTTTATGATAAATTGCGCAATCAGATGACCCATACGTTTATACCTGGAGGGGATTTGTTGCTGATAGCGAGTAGGGATTCGGAAGGAAAGTATAAGCATTTGGAGTATTGCGACGGTAAGTTGGTGTTGGTGGGTGAGGTTTTTTATGAGGATATTTGTACCGCTTGCAAGCGTTTGGTGCGATTATTGAGGGAAGGTAAGGTTAAAGCTAAGAATATTGCATTTGAGAAGGATGATGAATAAAAAAATTGCATTGATTGGAGCAGGGAATGTGGCCAGCCATCTGGCTCCGGCTTTGTTGAAAGAAGGTCTTAATTTGTGTCAGATATATAGCCGTACGCCGGAATCTGCCAGAGAACTCGGCAAAAAAACAGGTATAACGTATACAACAGATATCGCTGCGATTTATCCGGATTGTGATATTTATATTTTTTGTGTAAAGGACGATGCGTTGGTGAATCTGTTTAAGCGTATCAGAATAAACAAAGAGGCTTTGGTTGTACACACATCCGGAAGTCTGCCGATGAATGTATTCCAGCCTTTTATCCGACATTATGGGGTGCTTTATCCTTTGCAGACGTTTACTAAAAGGAGAGAATTGGATTTCAAAGAGATTCCTTTGTGTATTGAGGCCGGTGATGACGATTCTCTGACTATTGTGAAGGAGTTGGCTGGTAAGCTGTCTTCACGAGTAGAAGAGATTTCTTCGGAAAAGCGTAAGGTGCTGCATTTGGCTGCGGTGTTTGCAAATAATTTTGTGAATCATCTATATGATATCGCAGGACAGATTTTGGATAAAGAAGGCCTTGATTTCAGTATGTTACGTCCGCTAATATTCGAGACAGCCCATAAGGTGATGATGTTGCCGCCAGAGGCTGCCCAGACCGGACCGGCGAGAAGAGGGGATGAGACAATTTTGGGGATGCATCGCAATCTTTTGAAAG
>CAKVCR010000341.1 GCA_934725835.1 uncultured Odoribacter sp. | reverse complement strand
ACATTTATATACATCACCCAAGGGTTCATTGCCGGGACGACAACCAATCAGACGACAACTTTAGGGCGAGAAGGCTCTGAGAATGTGCAGGGCGAAGACCAGCAGAAGCTGGATGTATATGCCAACGAAACGTTTATTGCCGAATTGAAGGCGAGCGGAGAGTGTTGCGGTATTGCTTCCGAGGAAAACCAGGATGTAGTTGTTTTTGAAGAGGGGATGGCTCGCGATGCCAAGTATATTTTCTGCATGGATCCGCTGGATGGTTCATCAAATATTGATGTGAATGTATCTATCGGGACAATCTTTTCTGTTTATCGACGCAAATCTCCGGTCGGAGAAGCGGCAAAGGTTGATGATTTCCTGCAGAGCGGATGTGAACAGGTCGCTGCTGGATATGTGATTTACGGGTCGTCAACAATGTTGGTCTATACAACGGGTAAGGGTGTGAACGGCTTTACGTTGGATACTTCAATCGGAGAGTTCTGCTTGTCCCATCCGGATATCAAGACTCCTGCGGATGGAAAAATATACTCTATCAATGAAGGAAATTATGAGAAGTTCCCGGTGGGAGTGAAAAAATATATCAAATATTGCCAGGAAACAGACAAAAAGACAAATCGTCCCTATACTTCGAGATATATCGGATCGCTGGTTGCGGATTTTCATCGCAATCTGTTGAAAGGCGGAGTGTTTATCTATCCGGAAACAAACAGCCATCCGACAGGAAAGTTGCGTCTGCTGTATGAGTGCAATCCGATTGCCTTTATTGCAGAACAGGCAGGAGGAGTGGCAACGGACGGATGTCGTCGAATTCTGGAAATACAGCCGGAAACGATTCACCAGCGGGTGCCGTTTTATACAGGCTCCAAGAATATGGTGGAAAAGGTAGAGGATTTTCTGCGTTTTTTCGAACAAGTGTAATATAAAAAAGGAATAGACAATATGATAAACAAACAATTATTAAACCCTTCCAGCATTGTTGTCGTTGGTGGGTCGGATGATATACAGAAGCCGGGAGGCAAAGTGTTGAAAAATTTGCTTGACGGAGAATATAAAGGAGGCTTGTATGTAGTCAATCCTAAAATGGATGTAGTGCAGGGAGTGAAGGCTTGCCATGACGTGAAAGAGCTGCCGGAAGTGGATTGTGCTATTATAGCTATTGCAGCTAAGTTTTGCCCGGCAACGATAGAGGTGTTGGCAAAAGAGAAAAATACACGTGCTTTTATCATTCTTTCGGCGGGATTCAGTGAGGAGAATGCCGAGGGTAAGGCCCTGGAACAGCAGATTGTAAAAACGATAGATTCAGTAGGAGGTGCATTAATCGGTCCGAACTGTATAGGTGTATTGAATACTAATTATAATGGTGTGTTTACGACTCCGATTCCGAAATTGGACCCGCAGGGAGTTGATTTTGTTTCCGGCTCCGGAGCTACCGCACTGTTCATTATGGATGCCGGTATGCAAAAAGGCGTGAAATTCAATAGTGTTTATTCTGTCGGAAACTCTGCCCAGCTGGGTGTGGAAGAGATTTTGGAATATTGGGATGAGTCGTTTGATCCGAAAACAAGTTCGCGCATTAAATTAATGTATGTGGAGAGCATCGATAAACCGGAAAAATTGTTGAAACATGCCTCTTCCCTGATTCGTAAGGGATGTCGTATCGCAGCCATCAAATCAGGAGGTTCTGCTGCCGGTAGTCGTGCCGCTTCTTCGCATACGGGAGCTTTGGCAAGTTCTGATGTTGCCGTTGAAGCCCTGTTCCGTAAAGCAGGAATTGTGCGTTGCCATGGTCGTGATGAATTGGCTACTGTTGCTGCAATTTTCACTTATCCTGAATTGAAAGGCAAGAATATCGCAATCGTTACTCATGCCGGCGGGCCTGCTGTGATGTTGACCGATGCTCTTTCTAACGGAGGTATGGAAATTCCTCATTTGGAAGGTCCGAAAGCGGAAGCTTTGTTGGCTCAATTGTTCAACGGTTCTTCTGTGGGTAATCCTATCGACTTTTTGGCAACAGGTACCGCAGAACAGTTGGGTGTGATTTTGGATGCTTGTAATCGTGATTTTGATAATATTGACGGTATTGCCGTGATTTTCGGTAGTCCGGGCTTGTTCCCCGTATACGATGTGTATAAGGTGTTGGGAGAAAAAATAGCCACTTCAAAGAAACCGATTTATCCTATTTTCCCGTCTTCTATGGTAGTGAAGGATGAGATTGACGAGTTTGTGCGTAATGGAGGTGTCTATTTCCCCTATGAGGTGAATTTTGGAAATGCACTTTGCAAAGTGTTCAAGACTCCGGCACCCCAACCTGCACAGCCGGAATTGCCGGAGGTTGACGAGGCTCGCATCCGTGCAGTTGTAGATAAGGCAGAAAATGGATATCTGGCTCCGGAGCAGATTCACGAATTGTTGGATGCTGCGGGAATTGCGCGTGCAAAAGAAGGAGTGGCTGACAATGAAGAGGAAATTGTTGCATTGGCAAAATCCATCGGCTTCCCGTTGGTGATGAAAGTTGTCGGTCCTGTGCATAAATCAGATGTAGGTGGCGTGACTTTGAATGTTCGCGATGAGGCTACCGTACGTAGCGAGTTCCGCCGTATGATGCAGATTAAAGATACGCATGCCGTGATGCTGGCTCAGCAATTATCCGGAACGGAGGTGTTTATCGGAGCTAAGCGTGAGGCTAAATTCGGCCACATGGTACTTTGCGGTTTAGGAGGTATCTTTATCGAGGTTTTGAAGGATGTTCGGGCAGGATTGGCACCGATTGCTGCTCCTGAAGCTTTGAACATGATTCATGAATTGAAATCATATAAGATAATTCAGGGTGTGCGTGGTCAGGAACCTGTCAATGAGCAGAAATTTGCAGAGGCTGTAGCCCGTGTTTCTATGTTGGTGAAGGTTGCTCCCGAGATTTTTGAAATGGACTTGAATCCGCTGTTGGGTAATAAGGAGAATGTAGTGGCAGTAGATGCTCGTATCCGCATTGAAAAGTAAGACCATGAAGAAACAGGATATTTTAT
>CAKVCR010000340.1 GCA_934725835.1 uncultured Odoribacter sp. | reverse complement strand
GAATTGGCATACAATTGAAGATGATACAGAGCGTTTGTCTGTCTTGATGACGTTGTATGAAAATTACCTGGCTGGTAATATTGCAGATAATGATTGGATAAATTCTTTATTTGATGGTATTATCCTGGAAAAAAATCCATTGATAGCTTCTGCTATCGTATCGTATTTTTCGATGCCTTTACAAGCGTATAGTGGAATGGAGCGAGTAAGTGTGGAGAAAAAACTTTTACATATTGCACAGTCACATTCTCTTATTTCTTGTCGGACTCAGCTAATGCGTATTTTGATTGCAAATCATTTTTCTAATGAGCTTAACAAGCAACTTTATGAAATTTGGAAGGAACAAAGTAATAAGTTGCTAAATGAAAGCGATTACACAACATTGGCATATGAATTAAGTATACGTTGTTCTGATAAATGCAACACTATACTTTCAGTACAAAAGGAACGTATAATGAATCCTGACCGTTTGCGTCAATTTGATTTTATTTCACATGCAGTGGTTGCTGATACAAATAAGTTGGATAGTTTGTTTAATTCTTTATTATTGGCAGAAAATAGACGTATTGAACCATGGACTGCAACAACATTATATTATTTGAATCATTTTATTCGTGATGATTATGCTGTTAAATATATTAGACCTGCTTTGGAGGCTTTAGAGGATGTTCAGCGGACTGGTGATATATTTTTCCCGACGAATTGGTTGACATCTCTTCTTGGGCATCATAGGAGTCAGGTAGCCTGGATTGAAGTAAAAAAATTCTTAGAGGAGCATCCTGATTATCCACAACTACTGCGTAATAAAATATTGCAGGCTATGTATCCACTTTATCGTTTGTATGGACGTTAATAGTTGTGAGCTAAAATAAAAAAAGTCTTCGTTATATAACGAAGACTTTTTTGTGCAAGTTATTCTATGATTATCCAAGGAATGATAACAAGATACCAGCTGCAACTGCAGAACCGATAACACCTGCTACGTTTGGACCCATGGCATGCATTAGCAAGAAGTTGCCAGGATTAGCTTCCTGTCCGACTGTTTGTGATACACGTGCAGCCATTGGTACAGCTGATACTCCGGCAGAACCAATTAACGGATTTATCTTATTCTTTAAGAATAAATTCATGAATTTTGCCAGCAATACACCACCAGCAGAACCTAAACCGAAAGCTATAACACCAATAACAAGAATTGCTAAAGTCTGGAAGTTCAAGAAAGCTGCAGCCGTAGTTGTGGCACCAACTGAAATTCCTAAGAAGATAGTGGTGATATTCATTAATTCGTTCTGAACAGTCTTGCTTAAACGTTCAACAACACCACTCTCACGCATTAAGTTGCCTAACATCAAACAACCAATCAGTGGAGCTGCGGATGGTAACAATAAAGACACAAAGATAGTAACGACAATTGGGAACACAATCTTTTCAGTTTTAGATACTTTTCTCAATTGTTTCATTACGATTTCACGCTCTTTCTTGGTTGTCAACGCTTTCATGATAGGAGGCTGGATTACTGGAACCAATGCCATATAAGAATATGCAGCAACAGCAATCGGTCCTAACAAGTTAGGAGACAATTTTGATGTTAAGTAGATAGCAGTAGGACCATCAGCACCACCAATGATACCGATTGAACCAGCTTCTTGAAAATTGAATCCAAGGCATAAAGCAGCTAAGAAAGTTGCAAAGATACCAATCTGAGCTGCAGCTCCTAATAAGAAGCTCTTAGGGTTTGCCAATAGTGGACCAAAGTCTGTCATGGCTCCAACACCGATGAAGATGATACATGGGTATATACCTAATTTAACACCTAAATAAATGTAGTCCAACAATCCGACATTGTTGGCATCTACGAAATTTGCCCAATGTACGTGTCCTCCTTCAAATAATTCGGCATGATATAAACCTGCTCCCGGAAGGTTGGTTAACAACATTCCGAATGCAATAGGCAATAACAAAAGCGGCTCAAACTTTTTAACGATAGCAAGGTAAAATAATACGCAGGCTACAGCAAGCATTACTAAACATAGCCCATTGCCATCAACTAATCGAGCAAAGCCCGTATCGTTCATGAATTTCACCATACTCTCGCCCAAAGACATCTCTTCTGCACTGGCTGAGAATGGAGTAATGAATAGCCCTAGAAAGGCAACTATTCCTAAAAGATATTTTTTTATTTGTTTCATTGCTAACAAGTTTTACAGTGAAATTATGCCAAATCAATCAGTCTGTCATCCTGTGCAACAGCCTGTCCGGGAGTTACATGAATGGCTTTTACCTGTCCATCCTTGTCTGCCATGATGTTGTTTTCCATCTTCATAGCTTCCATGATAATCAGAATGTCTCCACGTTTCACTTGGTCACCTACTTTCACATTAATGCTAGAAATAGTTCCTGGCAGCGGAGCTTTAATGCTAGCTCCTGAATTGGATACAGGTGCTGACACATGAACCTGCTGAGCTGCTGGTGTTGTAGAAACTGCATTTTTGCGAGCTACTGGTGCAACTGTCGTATTTTTGCTTTCGTAGGTCACTTCATAAGAGATTCCGTTTACTTCTACATTTGCTTTTTTATGATCTGTAACATCCACTGTGACATCGAAATCATTTCCGTCTATAGTGATTTTGAATTTATTCATATTGTTGTTTATTATTTACTTGATAACTGTGTTTCTCATGCTGTAAATTTTTGAACTCCAAGGAGAGTAGCGTCTTTCTACCTCTTCGATTGTGATTACGTGGGGTTCTTCATCGTGAGCGTCAAAATACAAGTGCATTGCCATAGCAATAGCTGCTTGTTCATGTGGCGTTGGATGTGTATCTGTTGTTACTGTCGCTGCAGGAGTTGCAGTTGCAACCGACTTTTTCTCACCGTTTATTGAATTGGTAAGTTTTGTTTGCAGATTAATAATCCATATCAACACAATCAGCAACATAAATACTGTTCCGATTCCAATCCCTGTAACCAGGAGTGCAAAGCCCCAGTTAATTGCTAACATCATCATAACTTAAGATTATAAAGGTA
>CAKVCR010000339.1 GCA_934725835.1 uncultured Odoribacter sp. | reverse complement strand
TAACGAAATTCCTGCATTAGAGCGATTATTTGCAGAGTCTCCCTTACTGATTGCCACGCACTGCGAGGATACTCCGACCATCAACAACAATCTTGCTCTTTATAAAGAAAAATATGGCGATGATATCCCTGCCAATTTCCATCCTCTTATACGGAGTCGGGAAGCCTGCTTAAAAAGTTCATCGTTAGCTGCTTCATTGGCCCGTAAATACGGCAGCCGATTGCATATACTTCACCTAAGTACTGCAGAAGAACTTGCACTACTGGACCGTGGCAGACTAGAAGAGAAAAAAATCACGGGAGAAGTATGTGTACATCACCTGTGGTTCAATGATGAAGCCTATCTAAAAAAAGGCAATTTCGTACGTTGGAATCCAGCCATCAAAACAGAAAATGACCGTCGCTCACTGCTCAATGCCGTAAATGAAGGAATATTGGATGTCATAGCGACAGACCATGCACCGCATACCATCGCAGACAAAAGCGGAATGTATACACAAGCGGCCAGCGGAGGTCCTATGGTTCAACACTCCTTAGTCACCATGTTAGAATTAGCAGAACAAGGAGAAACCACACGGGGAAAAGTGGTAGAAGGCATGTGTCACGCACCTGCCCGCCTATTCGGTATCGAAAAACGCGGTTTCCTACGGGAAGGATATAAAGCAGACATCTGCATTGTACAGAAAAATAATTGGACAGTCAGCAAAGAAAATATTCTATACCAATGCGGTTGGTCTCCGTTGGAAGGTCAAACCTTTCACTACCAAGTCCGAACCACTATAGTCAACGGAATCGTGGTCTATGACAAAGGCGTGTTCCCTTCAGAATCGCACGGTGAATTACTAACCTTCATCAGATAAAGTAACTTAGGAAACAAGCAACAAGCAACAAGACAAACATTACATCATTGACAATCTTCGCCCGCTGGACAATAAAAAAATGCGAATAAATAAAAACCAGCGGGAAAGCCAGCATATACATAAAATCATAATAGTTGCCCGGTACAACAACCAATGTAACAATTAAAAACAGCAACATCGAAACCAAGGAAAGCATACCCCTACGCTGGTAGACCATCATTGCAGAATATTTCAAAAAGAAATGCAATAAAGCTACCAACAACAACACAAACAGCAGGCACAATCGTATTATCTCCACTGCGGGTAAATGATGGATATAGCTACCAACAGCAAGACTATCCATAAACCGGTCCGGCAACAAAGCTAACGAATCCGTCCAATAGTAGTAAAACACCACAAACAACACCGGAGTACATCCCCCTACAATCAAAGCCAACACATCCCTAATGGTAGAACGTCCGGAAAAAAGCACCGCACACAAAGCCCATACCAACAACAATACAAATTTAGGATATATTGCAACCGACAACATCATTAAGGCTCCAAAATCGAAAAGAGATGCATTCGTTTTTGTATTATAAATAGCGGATTGCAAACATGCCACTGCAAGTCCAACGATAAAAACTGCAATTAACAGATTATTAAATCCAATACTTACCATGATACCCGAAGTCAACAAGACATAAAGCAAGGATGGCAAAGTGGTTCGTTGATACAGCAACTTAAAGATATTACTAATCAGAAATATCATATACCCCACTCCCAACATCACAATTCCGCCGATAACAGATTGCCATGTCTCATTAAGCGAATGGATAAAAGCAATGTCTATACAGCCATGAATCGGGACATTCACAATTGAAGGTCCCGGTATCCATTTACTCAACAAAGCAATTGCCGCTACAATGAACGGCAATATAAAAAGCATATATAAACTTTTGGATTTCAAAAATCTATTCATCTATATACAATTCAAAAAAATCAATGAACCAGTTTTAATAAATCCTGTCCTATATCGCGACGGAAATTCATATCTTTAAATTTAATATGCTCTACATTCTTATATGACTGCAAAAGAGCCTCTTCCATCGTGTGTCCATAAGAACTCACTGCCATCACGCGCCCACCATTCGTAAATACCCGACCATTCTCTGCTTTTGTGCCGGCATGAAAAACAATACTGTCTTTCACATCCTCCAATCCGGTAATGGAATTACCTTTCTCATAAGAACCGGGATAACCACCTGCCACCAACATCACCGTCGTGCAGTAACGTTCATCCAATTCAAATGCAGCATCCGCCAAATGTCCGGTCGCCGTAGCGGCAAACAATTCAAGAATATCTGTTTTCAAACGTGGCATTACAACTTCTGTTTCCGGGTCTCCCATACGCACGTTATACTCGATAACTGCCGGATTGCCACCATCGTTCATCAACCCAAAGAAAATAAAACCACGATAATCGATTCCATCTTTTCGCAAGCCATCCACGGTAGGGCGCACAATCAACTCCTCCACTTTTCTATTAAACTCTGCATCTGCAAAAGGCACTGGAGAAACAGCCCCCATACCTCCGGTATTCAATCCGGTATCACCTTCACCAATTCGCTTATAGTCCTTGGCTGAGCCTAATATCCTATAATCCTTACCGTCTGTAATTGCAAACACCGAGATTTCAATTCCATGCAGAAACTCCTCAATCACAACACGGCAACTCGCTTTACCGAACTTACCATCCAACATTTCCTTCAATTCATCCTGCGCTTCTTTCAAATCATCAATAATCAACACACCCTTCCCGGCAGCCAAACCGTCAGCCTTAAGCACGTATGGCGGTTTCAAAGTCGAAAGGAATTGTTGTCCCTCAACAATATTACTCGGAGTAACAGTCATATATCCTGCAGTCGGGATTCCATGACGTTTCATAAATTGCTTTGCAAAATCCTTGCTACCCTCTAGAATTGCACCGTCTTTCCCCGGTCCCACAATCATCAACTCATCAAAACGACCATCTGCCTGTAAAAAATCTCGTATACCCTCTACCAATGGGTCTTCAGGTCCTACCACCAATAATTGGATTCCCTTGTCCTCTATAAAATCTGCAATCGCCTTGAAATCAGTCACAGCGATGCTTACATTTTCTGCCAACAAAGCCGTGCCTGCATTACCTGGAGC
>CAKVCR010000338.1 GCA_934725835.1 uncultured Odoribacter sp. | reverse complement strand
AGCAGGAGGGCAAGGGCAAGGTAGCCAACCGCTTCATCCCCAAGGTGGAGCCCAACAAGAAGTGACACCCCATCTTCGGATTATGAAAAGCCGTGCTTTCGCAGTATGGCCATAGCACCAAGAAAGAGGCACCTCACCCGAGTGCCTCTTTTTGATGGCCAGTGCAGGAAAACAAAAAAGAGAGGCACCCATTTGGTGTCTCTCTTTTGGCAGAGTATAGGAGAGCTTATCCGAACCCTCGGGGGTGGGGGTAAGGTCGTTCCAGGTAATAGAAAAATCTGCGGTGCTAGGCTTTCCGGTATAGTTGAAACCAATCCGGAGCTTATCGTCTGTTAGGTAGACAACCGTTACGAAGGTGTCAATTACACGGCGGCGGAACTCTTTGCTTTCCAGGTTTCCACCTTTGAATTTACTAAGCCAATAAATGATTTGATCACGCTCGATTGGAACGTTGGCGGCTTTTTCGGCTGAAATCAGGCGGGAAAGCTCCTCTGCTTTTGCCTCCAGCTCCAAAAGCCTGCTTTTGGTAGTAGGCGTAATAATGCCTGCTTCGATGGCAGTCATTACGTTTCCAATCGCTTTTTCCACGGATGCAGATTCTGCAATCAGAGATTCCAGCTGGGCGGACGAAGATTCCCGCCTCTGAAACTCCATCACAGAATCTGCCATCCATTGAATTACCTCATCCTGGAGGACATAATCCAGGGTGGACTTGACGACCAGGCGCTCAATCCAGTCACGGGGGACATTCCGCTTGTTACAGGTTTTGCTTTTGAAATGATTTTGGCAGCCATAGTAATAGTGCAGCTCGCCATGCTTGCCGGTGCCAGAAAGTCCTACCATATAAGCATCGCAATGCCCGCATTTCAGTTTGCCGGTTAAAAGGTATTCGCCTTTGTCCCGGTGCCTGCCTTGCGGGTTTTTCTTTGTCGCCAATCTCCGCTGCACCTCCGCAAACTGCTCCGTCGAGATGATGGACGGCATTCCACCCTCCACCCTGATGTCGCTGTAGTGATATATGCCGATATAGGATTCGTTTTTCAGCATTGCATGGAAACTGTTTTTATTCCATCGGTTGCCTCGGGCGGTTCGGATGCCACGGCTGTTCAAGTCGTTGGCAAGCTCGGCGAAGGAATAGCCCTCTAGGAATTTGGAGAATATTTCACGGACAACATCAGCCTGGGCTGGGTTCAGGGCGAACTTCCCATCACTCCCCTTTGCGTAGCCGAAGGGGAGGTTGCCGCTGTTTACCTTGCACTGCTGGGCGTTGAACATCATGCCACGCCGGACATTCTGGGCGAGGTTTGCAGAGTAGTATTCCGCACTTCCTTCCAGGATGGACTCCAGCAGAATTCCCTCCGGGCCATCCGGTATGGATTCCTTGGCGTACAAAACAGATACGCCATTCTTTTTCAGGCGGAATTTATAGGTTGCGCTGTCGTATCGATTCCGGGCGAATCGATCGATCTTCCAGCAAATCACATACTTCCATTTTCCGTGTGCGGCGTCCCTCAGCATCTGCTGAAACTGAGGGCGCTTGTCATTGGTGCCAGAAAGGGCGTGGTCTGCGTAGATCTTGATAATCCGCAGATTGTTGTGGCGGGCGTAGGTTTCGCAGTCTGCCACCTGCTGCTCAATGGAGCAGTCCCGCTGATTGCCGCCGCCGGAATAGCGGGCATAGATTACAGCATCCTGGATGCACTCGTTAAAACTGTTACACATAGCATTCACTGTTTCTGTTTATGATGTCGTTAGTAGGGTTCAATTTGAAGTACAATCCCTCGACGACCGATTGAGAAGAAAGAATACAGTCCATTTTCCCCATCGTAAAATTTAACAGGATTGTACATAGGAACTGGTAATTTCGCAGAGCGAATTGTATCTTCCAGAGCAATATACATACTTGATGCTATGCTTGAAATCTGTTTCGCTTCCTCGGAAGTGTATTCTTTTGGAATCCCATATTCAAATGCCGCAAAGAATTTCATGGCTCTTTCTAATAAATCAACTGAATTATATTTGAAATCCGTCTCGTTCGTTAAATAGAAATATGCTTTGTCTGCTTGCATGGTTGTGTTGTTGTAGTAAATGACCAGATCGTCTATTGTTCCAATTTTGAAACCTGCCTCTGCGGCATCAGAAAGGACCAAATCGTCGGTATTTTCGAGATCGCCACCAGAGAATACATTACCCCAAATCTTGTAGGCAGAGAAGATATTTGGTGCCATGCCTAAATCCTTAGACGGTGCAACCAAATTTTTCTGGAACGTAATGGGGGAATCCTTTTGCACAGGAGAGCCGCTTGCACAAACGCAAAGTGAAAACATTATGAGCAAAATAACTGAGGCGGAAATAATCTTTTTCATATATAGTCCTCCTACCGTAAGTTTATCCGGGTTCCCTTTCTGATGATTGCATTTCGGTCTCTGTCTTGGAAGATGCAGCCTGCGGCTTCTCTGGAAGGCTCACAAAATATAAATTTCCAATTTTATATTCTACGAGTTTGTATTTTTTTATTAGAAGTTTATATGCGGCAATGACTTCTTCGTTACTGAATCCACGAAATTCATGTTTTTTTAATTCAGACCTTTTTATGCTTCCTTTGCTTTTTACAAAGGCGGTTATTTCTCTGGTTAGTTTCTCTCCCCGTTTTTTCTCCGGCTTTGCAGCCTCAATAGCAGAATCCAACTTCATTTCAAGCTCCGAGCGTGACTGCATACAGAGTTCGTAACCTTCCCCAAGATATTCTTTCATGTAATCCTTTGGCGAAATTTTTAGATAAGTTTCGGGGTCTTTCAAAGTCCAATACTTTTCGTAATAACGGAGACAGTCTTTTCTGCTCTTTGAAAGCGCAGCAAATGTAAACATCGTAGGGTCGTTATCGATAACGTCAATATAATATGCAAAAAAGCAGTCCAGCACACCATCTGCCTTTTCTTGCCATTCGCAGAAAACTCGATCCTCGTATTCGTCTCGAACATCCTGGATTTCAGATTCTAAGTATTGCTTGTACTTATTACGATTTTTTCCGTTGTCTATGCGTGCATA
>CAKVCR010000337.1 GCA_934725835.1 uncultured Odoribacter sp. | reverse complement strand
ATGCCAGCCTCTCGAATCCGTTGTGATGGCACGGCTTTTTGACCGTTTCACCAGCAGACCTCGTCGACGCAATATGTCATAAAGTTCATCCCGACCTATACGTACTCCGTTGTCGTTTAGCAGTTTCCAAAGTTTCAAACCTCCCAAACGGGGCATGTCATCCCGTATTTCCTCCACCAGGCTGACAAGGTAATATTCTCGCTCCAGGCGACTGCCTAGATGCTGACTGCGGTAATAGGCTTGTTTGCTATAACCGAAAGAACGGCAAAGTATCGTCACTCTTCCTGATTTTCCTTTTCTTGTTCCTGATTCCTGGCTTGCCCGGCGGATAGCGTCTCCGCGAAGTTTTTTTTAAATCTATGTTATAACGCTCCTTACCTAGTTCTGCCAAAATCTCCCAAGCGCGGTTTATAAGCTTTAAATCTGCTACTTCCTGACGGAGACGTTCCAGTTCTTCATGTTCATTGGGGACCATATCATCATTCGTTTTTAATACATACAAAGGTATGCCTTTGTCCCGATTCAAACGAAGTACTTCGCTACGATATTTTTTTAACCAAAGCGAAAGGGTTGCGGAAGTAATTCCATAACGGGATAAAACTTCGTTAAAACTCAATTCTCCGTACATGCGCAAGCGAACTGCCTCTAATTTCTCTTGAATACTGTGACGACCTGTCACTACATTTCTTTTTCTTACTGACATATATTGACTATGTTTAAAGTCAACTTATTTAGGATAGTACAAAGGTGAAGATTCGAAATGAGATTTAATCTCATTCTAAAAGCAAAGAAAATTGTTCAACGATAATAGTTTGTCGTAGAAATTATGTATTTTTGTACTTGGATTGAGACAACTCTATCCAAGACATATTAGAAAAGAAAGAAGCGTTATGCTTATCTTGTAGTTTGAAAACGTAGGAAATTTTCAAAAGTATATACAAGGATAGCATAGTGGTTCTCACGCTTATAGCGTGGGCTGCTATTACTACATCTGTATATACGGGTTTCCTACGACCTTCAAACTTAGACGTGGCATTTGCAGTTCCACGCTTCGTGATTTGTAATAAATACCTTTAGGAACTGAAAGGTAAATATTCATTCATGTAAGTTTGCTATGAAAAGGATTATTTATTTAGCAGGATGTTTGTTATTGGCAGGAATGTTGTGCTGGTCATGTTCTGATGATGACGGAGACGGCAATGGCAACGGTTCAGGTAATGGCGGGGTCATTTTAGACAAAGGCACGCAGACGGAACAAGTGGTATATGCCAATGACAAGGGGGTAAAGGACGAAGGCATCAAATTTACAACCCAAGGACCGTGGAAAGCGGAAGTGGAAGAGGTAACGACAAGAGCGAAACAAGCTACCGCCAAAACTGTGGACTGGTTGACATTAAGCCAGTACAGTGGCGACAAAGCCGGTGATTACACGATTACACTGACCTTGAAACAAAACTTTACAGGCAAGTCTCGTAAGGCTGAGATTCGTATCATCTGCGGTGATACAATGATTACCATTACCGTGGATCAGAAAGCAGAAAAAGAGGACGGAGTGAAGCTGAAAAGAGTAAAATCGGTAAATTTCACCGAAATATATGGAGCCGGATATGCGGAACAAGAAGGCAATAATGGCGATAAAACCACTTATGATTATTTTTACGATGAGCAGGGCAGAGTGGCAAAAGTGGTAGAACAATGGGACGTTTCTGATACAAAAGGGGGAACTGATACTTATATGTTCGATTACCATATTGTAGGTGAGATTACCGTAAGTCATCATCACGAAGACTTTTACACAGACAACAACGGTCAACAACATAAATCCGAAAGCGATGAAAAATACCTCCTTACTTTGAATAATCAAGGGAATGTGGTAAACATCCATGAATTTGATGATTATGACGAAACTGATACTAAAGTAGGATATACCGAAGACGGACGGTTGGGGAAATTATGGGAAGATACAGATAAGGACGGCTACGAATGGTATGAAAAGTTCTTTTACACCGACGGGATGCTGACAAAGGCCGAGATGTATGAATCCGGTTATACAGATATCCAAGAGTTCAAAGTAGATGAGTTATATCCTAACCGTTATCCGGCTACTGGAACAAATATTGATTTCAATGCGTTTCTTTTTGAAGTAGGAATGGACGATATTGAGGCTATTTTATACCAAATAGGATTGTTAGGTAAGGGGTCGGATTGTCTGATGGAAATTGGTTACAGTGACCAAGATGATGTGTCAGAAGCTATTCCTGGTAATTATACGGAACCGGGAAAAGTGTACAAAAAGACGAAAAAACAAATCATATATCCGACAGAAGAAATAGCTCTTCCGTTGGAGTATGAGTTTGACGGAGATAAATACGTGAAAAAATGTTCGTATGAAGCTCCGTATGAGTTATATGAGTATTATTATGAAATCCATGTAGGGTACGAATTAATAGTCCCTGACAAACCTTACATGGGATACAAATACGAAATCAAGAACCGGAAACAGACAAAATTGCGTGATGAAAAGAACACTTACACCTATACAGTGACTTACGAATAGTCGCCATGATTAAATTTAAATATAAAAACGAGGCTTCTTCTTCAATCTGGGGAAGTCTCGTTTTTTAGGCTTATTTTAGAAGTTTACGAGTGCTATTGTCATTATTCTCCAATACTTTCATCTGCTGAATGGCGATCTGATTAAGTTTAATCAACCGTTCACCTTGCGGAATACCCTGCTCGATAAACACGGCATTCAAATTTTCCATATTTGAGAGGCAAATCAATTCGTTGATAGAAGCATAGTCCCGGATATTTCCTTTCAGGTCGGGATGTTGCTCACGCCACATTTTGGCGGTCATGCCGAACTTCGCCACATTCAGCATATCGGCTTCATCAGCATAGATAATACTGGCTTGTTTGGCTGTAACCTCTGCCGGGATAAGGTTCTGTTTGATTGCGTCGGTATGTATGCGGTAGTTGATTTTAGACAGTTCCCGCTTGGCTGATGCGCTGCCGCTCGCCGTCCGTTTGCTCCTGAAGCTGTCGTACCGCCTTGTCC
>CAKVCR010000336.1 GCA_934725835.1 uncultured Odoribacter sp. | reverse complement strand
GAGTATAGACAGATTGATTAAAATCGGTAAGTTTGGAATTATTGTTATGACAACTTACAAATGTGAGCGCAAGCAGTAATATCAGACTCAGAATCTTCCATGTTTTCATATTATACAAATTTGTGGTTACTATCATATAGAGAATTGCCTTCATTGATGATTATTCCCTTTTGATTTCTCTCAAGAGTTCAAATTTTTTGAAAACTATAATAACACAAAGATATAATCTTTTTTGGTTACTATCAAAACATAGACTTTTTCTTACTATCTTCGTCCCATTCATAACGAATTGCTTTAACATTCTATATAATTGTACTGAAATAGTTAGTTACGTAGAGGAAAGCCGACAGAATCGAGTGTATATGAAACAAATATGAGAATAACTAATGAAAGATTTTGCAGCCATAGATTTTGAAACCGCCAATAGTACACGTTCATCTGTTTGTTCGGTGGGTATTGTAATTGTACGGAATGATGAGATAGTGGATTCTTTTTATTCTCTTATCTATCCGGAACCCAATTATTATAATTGTTGGTGTTCGCAAGTACATGGTCTTACTAGTAAAGACACCGAAAATGCACCACTGTTCCCAGAGGTATGGAAACAGATTGAACCGTTGATTGAAGGATTGCCTTTAGTGGCTCATAACAGACCATTTGATGAAGGTTGCTTGAAAGCAGTGTTCCGCATCTATCAAATGGATTATCCAAATTACGAATTTTACGATACACTTAGCACATCCCGTAAGGTGATGCCTGAACTTAAAAACCATCAGCTTCATACGGTGGCTACAGCTTGCGGTTATCAGTTGGAAAATCATCACCATGCTTTGGCTGATGCAGAAGCATGTGCCTGGATTGCAAGGGAAATATTGTAACACTCATACTTTCCATTTTACGTGAGTTCGATAAATTAACTGCCTAAATCATCTTGATACTTTTTCATGCTTCAGGCTGTCGTAATCTGAAGCATTTCTATCAAAAAAGTCTGCAAGTATATATGCTACCTCTTTCCCAAAGTCATCTTTTATAACCGCTTTGTGGAATTGGAGAAAGAGGTGATTTCGTTTATCAAAAAGATTCTTTTAGGCAAATGTACGGGTATGCATAAACCAGAGAATCCACATCCATAAGACGTTCAACGGAATAACACAAAAGAGAAAATGTTACAACAACTTATAACCAAGTTAAAAAGCAATATGAAAAGAGCATTGATGTCGCTTTCTGACAAACTCCTTCTTAGGAAACTACAATTAATAGAATCCGTTAATGATGAACTCAAGAATATAGCACAAGTGGAACATTCAAGGCATAGAGCCTTTGACAATTTCATTGTCAACCTCTTGTATACAATCGCAGCATACTGCTGTTTTCCAAAGAAGCCATGTATCGATGTGATTAGAACAATCGACACACAGCTTACCTTATTTTGAATTCGTCGAACTCACGTTAATATTAGATACAACAAATATTCTATTGTGTGAAAAGTTTATCTATCGTCTTTATCAACTCTTCTCCCCGTAAATCCTGAGCAATAATTTTACCATCCTTATCAAGAATATACATACGTGGGATACCTGTTACTCTAAATAATCGTGCTATAGGACAATCAAATTTATTCAACGTTGACACATGATGCCATTCCAACTCGTTTTTCTCAATAGCACTAACCCAAGATTCTTTCGTAGAATCCAAAGACACACCTAAAATTTCCAACCCCTTATCATGATACCTTTTGTACATCTCTTTTACATTAGGCATCTCTGCCATGCATGGCCCACACCAAGAAGCCCAGAAATCCAATAATACGATATGTCCACGCAAATCATATAAGGAAAGTTCTTTCCCATCAGGAGTCATCGCTTTAAAATTAGGAGCTATTCCACCTACACTTACTGTGCCCATTTCATTAATTTTCTTTTTCAACTCCATGCCCAAAGCTGATTGCTTCACTCTATCCGTCAAACGATTGTAAAAATATTGTACCTCTTCAAACGAATAATTATCCATTAGATAAGACTCAAAAAAACAAGTAGAAGCATAATTATTGCGCGTAGAATCCATATAATTTTGCACATAACTGATTAAAGAACTGTCAAGTACTTGAATCATTCGCTTAACAGAATCCACTGCCACCGAATCATTATAATTCATTTTACTGAGAGCCATCATCTTCCCTAACTGCATAAAAGAAATCATCGTTTTCAAATCAATTCCCTTTTCAAGCCATTTTTGCTCTTCTCCTCCATCGCAAGTGATATTTAAAAAAGTAGTTGTTTTACCTTTCCTTTCCTTCATCTCCTCAGTAATCATAACATTCAATGGTTCTCCGACCACAATAATCTCTTTCTTTTTATCCTTACCATAGCTCAGTACCATCTTTTGTATTTTATCCACATGTCCCTCCATCGAAAATGTAAAATCAGGCTTTACAACAGCCGAATCCACCACACATAATTCTTTCCCTTCTGCTAACATGTTCAAAAAAAGTTTCTTTCCCTCGCCATGTTCCCATATTCCTGTAATTTGATATGGGATTTCCTTCGAACAAGATAACACAGACATAATGCATGCAAGTACAATTACTTCTCTTGCCAATATTTTTAACTTATTCATCATTATTACTTACTATTTTGCTTAAACAATTCATCTATTTTTCTCTGCAAATCCTCTCCTCTCAAATCTTTGGCAATAATTATACCTTCTTTATCTATAATATACAACTTCGGAATAGCCACTACTTGATACAACTTCGCTACCGGGCAACGCTTCATGCCTTGTAAAGAAGATACATGATACCATTTCAAACCAGCCTTCTCAATTGCCTTTTCCCATTTAATCTTGTTATTATCCATTGATATACCTATAACTTCCAAACCCTGATTATGATATTTCTCGTACAATGCCTTTACATTAGGCATTTCGTCCATACACGGTCCACACCAAGAAGCCCAAAAATCAAGCAACACAATATGTCCTCTCAAATCTTTCAATGCAATTTTTTTACCGTCAGACGTGGTTAATTCAAATTCAGGTGCAAAACTTCCCGGTGCCAACTT
>CAKVCR010000335.1 GCA_934725835.1 uncultured Odoribacter sp. | reverse complement strand
GTCATCAAACCTAGCCATGGTTCTTTCTATATCATCAAGATATACATGATTTTCTACCCATTTGCTAAAATACACACTTTCATCAAAAAATGTATCTATAACACCAATCACCGGCTCGTTTTGTGGATCAGGGATATCATGCTCATCCCTGCTCTTCGGAGATATCTCCTCTAATGTAATTGAAGATATATCCGTTGAAATCATGGAAATCATATATGGAATCTTGTCGTTTATGATTTCAAACAAATCTCTTGTGACAGAAATAGTATCGTCTCCGTATGCCGTGTATGGCAATTGAGTATCATCTACTCTCAGTTTTTCAAGCAAAAGTGATAAAGACAGCTCGGACTTGTAAAAAGTAATCAAAAATTTGTCTCTGTCAGGAATTGATGTAACACGGGGAACATCGAACTTTTCCACAACAGAACAATCTATAATCAGATCTCGAAGTTTTCCTTTTCCAATCGAAAATCCTTCATAATCAATGCTGCAATTAGGTTCCGTAAAGTTCATAGGCGTAGCTTTCCCGCCTAATCTTTTTAGCAGAAACTCCTTGGCTACCTGTAACTCTTCTATAGTTTTATAGATTGTCTTTTCATCAACATAATGCGTAATAATATGGTTTTCTTCTCCCTCAGGTGCATCCGAAAACCTTGCTCCAACCACGGTGTCATTAGTAGAATGCCTACTTGGTTTTAATAATTCCCTTACGCGATTAGACTTTGCAATAATGTCGTTATACCAGACATCAATCATCACATCGTTAGTAATACGTGGATGATCTTTATAAAACCTGAGAACCGCCCGCAGACTATCAATAAGTTCATCAATTTTTTCAGTTGAAGTCTCTGCTTTTGCACGCAGATTTCTCGCACCGGGCTTCTGATTATTCTTTTCTCCTGTGAATCTAAGCTTTACTTGAAGTAACGGATTCATCTTAGCTCTCCTTCAGTTTTCGTGATACACTGCTCTTTGGAATACGTGATAATATCTCTATTTCTCTTGTTGTATACCCTTCCTCGTTAAGTCTTTGTATATCGATTTCCTTATTGTCATTTAGCGCAAAATATATCTTTCTCAGATAATCATACTCATTGGCTTCACTCGAAAAAGCTACCGCAGTTTTAATAATCTGTTTTAAGTCTCCCGGAAAAGGTATCTTTTCCATGTTCTTAAGAATTTTATTAAAAAGACGCATATCCCGTTTTGAGTTCACATTCTTCTTTAATGTCGAAGAAAGAAGTGCATCCGCTATTTCAATCAGGTCTTCCTTTGAATATCTGTCAAAAGAAACCGTGGCATCAAATCTTCGGACAATTGCTTTATCAAAGTTGCTAAATAGATTCGTAGTAGCAATTATAACGACATTTTCATTTAATCTATCCAATTCCTTTATAAAGGCAGAAGTAACTCTTCCCATCTCCCTCAAGTCATTGGCATTCACCCGATCCAGCACCAATGCGTCAATTTCATCCATCAATACGATTATTTTCCCAAATGCAAGATGATTCATCTCATCAAACAAAATTGATACACTTTTAGCTGTTTCTCCAAGCCGGCTATCTATGAGCTGTTCAAAGTCGACCCTCAAAAGATCTCTACCTAAAATACGTGCTATTTGATATGCGGATTCCGTCTTACCTGTTCCTGGTGCTCCATAAAACAGAAATTTAGTTAAATCTGCTTTCTGACTGATTGCCCTAGTTATTCCTAAGATATCTTCTTCAATAATCTCCGGTAACAATAAAGGTGTATTTGTATAATCGACTTTTGTTAAATAGTGCAGATTCTTGTATGAGCTCTGCGGCACATAATAATTTGCACTGGACACCAACTCCATGAGATAGTCTGCCAGTGCAGAATCCCCACTCTGATCAAACTCTTTTGCTATCTCAGCAACCTCAGAAATAAAAGCCTCTTCATTATTTTCAACATGATATCTAACCAAATTCATAATACTTTGCTTTTTCATTATTTTATTCCTCTCAGGTGGATGCTCTTATACTTCAGTATCATCATAACAACACATGGGACAAATGTCAATATATTTGGGACAAAACCACGGATTCTAACCCATTTAGAAACTGCTATTTTAATCCATCGTTTCTCCATCCACCAATATACGACAACAGGGAGAACGACTCCCCACTGTCATTCTCCCTGTCTATCAGCAACTACCCCCATAGTGCTAAATACCAGTTCCCCACAGGATATGGGATGGTAACAAGCATCTCCATACCTCATCTGGTATTTGTCTATATATTACCACATCTCGTTTTCGATTGCTGTCGGAATTTGTCGAGAAATCCGAACTTTTTTCAAAAAATGCCAAAAAATTTTGTAATTAGTGACTTGACATTTCGCGTCATATGGTTTCATAATCATATTCAATAAAAAATAGGCAAAAACCATTTTGGGGAAGTGGATTGGGTAACACTAAAGTAGTGGTCAAAGCTGTAGAGCAGAAGCCCGAAGAAGAGAAGCTGACAATGACAGCTGCTGTAAAGGGTGTTAAGACTATTGAGGTGAACTTCAATAAGACAATCGCTTCTCCTGACGCTGTAAAGGTTACAGTTAAGAAGGGAACCGCTGCAAGAGATAGCAAGGCTACTGTTGATGGATCTAAGATCACTGTAGCAATGGAAGCTAAGCTGACCGCTGGTACTTATACTGTATCTGTTGAGGGTGTTGACACCGCGGCTATGACAGCAGACGTTGTTGTAGAGAAGGATGAGACATTAACATCTTTCAAGATTAGCGACTATCTTGTAGCTCAGAGCACAACTGTTACCACAACCGGTACAATCAAGTACGCTGCATTAAACCAGTATGGTGAGAAAATGACATCTACTGAGCCTACTGCTACTTGCTCTTTCAGCGCAAATACAAAAGTTACTAAAGCCGCTACTGCAACTAAGGAAGGCGAGATCACAGTAACCGGTATGGCAGATATGCTTGCTATCGTTGGCACAAAGGGCACCGTTGTATTAGTTGGTGATAAGGGTGTTACAACCACTAAGGAGATTTCCTATAATGTAGCTGCTACTGCATCTACTGTAGAG
>CAKVCR010000334.1 GCA_934725835.1 uncultured Odoribacter sp. | reverse complement strand
CTGCAATATATTAACTATAAAAATGAGAGACCCATTGGCAGAGTTAAATATGCGCTAATTTAATTCCGCCAACGGGTATGATAAATCTGCCGGAATTGTCGGCTTGAACATTTTGAAAGAATTATGCAGATTGCGGATTGCTTCCTGCAATTCGTCTTTTCGTCCGGCAGCCTTGTATCCGGCAATCATCCGATTCTGTTCCTCCATCAGTTCCGCCCAACCGGATTGGCATTTCATGGCGAGTTTCTGATAAATTTGTGCCACCTGTTTGCCTAAGTTCCGGCTGCCTGTATGGACCACCAGATAATACATCCCGTTTTCGTCTTTGTCCAACTCGATGAAGTGGTTGCCGCCTCCTAACGAACCGCACGCTCTGTTCAATCGCTTTATTTCTTTCAGTTCGCGATAGCAACGCAATTGTTTTATCAATGATTTACACTCGGAGTATGCCTCCATATATTTGTTTGGCAATGGTTTGTATTGTTCGGTGCGGATGTTCCTTCCTGATGGAATATTTTGCAGGATGAATTCATTCAAGGCATGGAAGTCTATTCCGCCTCGACAGGTGAATGGCTGTACGTAGATGCCGCAGCCGATATCTACTCCCACGATATTCGGTATCACCCGATCTCCCAGGTTGCCGGTGAAACCAATCACACATCCGGCTCCCGCATGTACATCGGGCATGATGCGTATCTTGCATTGGCTGAATACCGGTACTGACAACAGGCTTTCGATTTGCTCTACGGCGCTTGCTTCAATGTTGTCCGTAAATATCCGTACATCATGATTGGCTATTGTTTTCATGTCTGTTTATTTTGAAGTTTCTGATGCAAAGTAAGTATGAGAATGGGCTTGAATGCGGCACAAGGTGAAAATTATTTTTATCTTTGTGGTAAATCATTTTCGAAGATAAGAAGTTATGGAAGTGAATTATTTAAAACGGTACGTGTGGCTTATCAACACGTTGTTGAGTAGGGGACGCTTGACTTATGCTGAAATCAGTGATTTATGGGAACGTAGCTGTCTGGGTACGAATGAACCGCTCCCTCGGAAGACTTTCAACAACCATAAGGCTGCAATATGCAGGATATTCGGCCTCATTATTGGATGCGACCGTCGTACCAACCGGCATTATATCGAAAATCCTGAAGTGCTGACAGAAGATAAAGTGTTGCATTGGCTGTTTAATATGTATTCCACCATGAACCAGATGCAAGCCGATCAGATATTGAGGGAACGGATTATGATTGAGGATGTCCCTTCCGGTCAGCAGTGGCTTGTCTTTCTTACCCAGGCGATGCATGATAACCATGTATTGAAGCTCACTTACAGAGGTTTCGACAGTGATAGTGCCTCTACTTTTGAAGTGGAGCCTTACGGATTGCGTTTTGCCAATCGGCGCTGGTATCTGGTGACCAGAAGTCCTTATTATTCGGAACTGAATCGAAGGACCGGCAGTGGACCGAATGATGTATATCGGGTGTATGCTCTTGACCGTATTCAGGACATTGAGGAGTTGAATCGGACATTCGATTTGAATGAAAAGTTTTCTATGGAGGAATATTTCAAATATTGTTGCGGTGTGCACAATGACCCTCAGGAGCCGGTGGTAAGATTAGTTATCAAGGCATACGAAAATTTTGCCGCTTATCTGCGCACTTTGCCCCTGCATGAATCACAGCGGGAGTTGGAGGGCAATGAGGATTTTGTTCTTTTTGAATACCGTGTGAAGGTTAATTTCGAATTGTATCAGCAATTGTTGTTCCAGGCCGATCAAATAGAGGTGGTTGAGCCGGAGTTTGTCCGGGAGAAAATGCGTGAGTTTACACGTAATTTCATGAAGTATTATGGGGTAGACCCGTTGTAGCTGGATATCATGTCGTAGCAGACTACTGCTTCCTTTGGCTTCTCCATCTCTTCTCTCTTGCATATTTATATCTCAAAGCTATATCAAAGATAACACAAATATATGACAAATATAAGCTCCGGTTATCTTTGACTACTATTTATCATATATTTATGTTGGGGAGGAGTGAAGCAATCCTTTTTTAGGATGATTTGCGTCGTTGGTAGAGTTGCCAGGAGTTGAAAAGATTGTGCCATACGCTGTAGAATCCGCCGGCGATGGCGGTGACGGGGGTGAAGAAGGTGTAGCCCATCCAGATGGCAAATACGGTATTCTTTTGTCCGAGTGATTGACCGGCGCTGATACGGTCGTTATAGATTTTTCCGACTTTTTTGCCTACGTAGAATTGAATGATGCAGGATATCAGTGAGATTGCTGCCAGTCCGAATTGATAGATGATATTGACTTCGCTATGTACAATGCTCTTGACGGTGACGGCGATGGCGAGGGAGAGTGCTACTGCCCACATGTAGAAGGCGAGTTCGTGGTAGCGTACCAGTAGGGCATGGAATTGAGGCAGAAGGTAGCGGATTAATACGGCAGCAATGAACGGACATAGTAAAAGCGGGAATACTTTTCCCAATATAAGGGCAAAGGAGTTGCCGAATGTCAGGCCCGGATGGGGGTGTACCAGTGGGACAATCAGAGGGACTAATACGGCTGCCACAAGGTTGATGAGTATGGTGTAGGTGGTAAGGTGTGCGGCATTGCCACCCAGTTTTTGTGTAACGACGGCTCCGGCGGTGGCTGTCGGACAAATCAGGCAGACCATGGCTCCTTCTATCAGGATTCTGCCGGGAAGGTCGTGGAATAATATCAAGACTCCTCCTAAGAGAATGAAGCTGATGCCTTGTAGCAATAATAGCCACAGATGCCAACGGCAGGGGCGGAGGTCGTGTAGTTCAACCTTGCAGAAAGAGAGAAACAACATCATGAAAATCAGGGCCGGCTGTATGAAATTGACTGCATTGTTTACCCAGGGACGTGTCGACTCCAGAAAAGGGATGTTCACATAGATGAAGTAGCCTGCTACGCCGCTAAGCATGGCTATCGGCAGGGTCCAGTTTTTGATGAAACGGATGATTTCCATGATTTTTTGTCTGCAAATTAATCAATGGTGCAAAGGTATATTTCGTATGTTATTCGCGGCGGTTCAGA
>CAKVCR010000333.1 GCA_934725835.1 uncultured Odoribacter sp. | reverse complement strand
ACGCCGTTTACTACCGATCTTGCAGTTTATGCCCACGAACTTGCCTTTGAATATTTCTCGGGAGTGCCTCGGAACGTAGTGAAATACGTAAAGTACAATTTTCTCCTGACTTCGTCACTATAAAAACATCAATTTTATAATGTCTTGATAAATAATGTTTTGTAACTTTGCATCCCCTGATTTTGGGGTACGCAAAGTATTTTTGTATGTTTATCAAGCGAAAAAAGAATCGGTCAGGAACTGTAAGTATTGTTGTAGTTGAAAAGATTTCAGGTTATTATAGGGATAGTCGTTTAATTCTTTCAATCTGAGTTAATCGGCAGACTTTCCCATATTTTTCCGACCAAACTCATCGTTTTCTATATCATCGGCTCTGTTTTGGAGCTGATTTTTTCATTTTCAGTCATGTCTAGAGCCACCACTCCCGTAAAGTTCAGTTCCACGCATGGAACATCAGGCTGCGATGGCTACTTGTACTGACTCGCGTCTTGCAAGGTTGACCACATTTGCCATGTGGATACCGAAGAAGATTAGCAGGATCTCTGTCGATTTTATCCTTGCAGCAATCTTTCGCAGACCATAATGCTCCTTCTGAGTTCCAAAAGAGCCTTTCATTGCTGTAGCTCGAATGCGTGCAAGTTCTCGTTTGGTAGCGTTCTTAACTTCATTCCTTCCAGTTCGTCCTTTCTGAGTGAATGAGGTTTCAATACCATTCTCCTTGCAGAAAGTTCTGTTGTCATTACCCGAGTAACCCTGGTCGCCACCTATCTTTTTTACATCAACGCCTGTAAGTTTCTTCGATAATGACACACAGTGCTTAAGTCTCGTTCCTTCATTGAATGCATTGAATGATAGCTTCTCAATAAACTATATTCCGTCAATCAATATGTTGTTGCACTTCGCTCCAAATTCGACTGTCTTGGTCTCCTTACCTCTGACTATCGGTCTGATGTGAGGCTTGCTGAGACTTACAATACGGTTAGGAATACTCTCACGAGAGTCTCCACTTTTGAAGTGGTTCTTCTGCTGGCGATATACCCGTGTAATAGTCTCAAGCATATCCAACTGCTTATCATCCAACAGTATCTCATCAGGATGGATGCGCATCTGTCTGCGGATTTCACCGAGTATTTTCTCTAACAATGCAAGCTGTCTCATTATCATCTTCCTTGTCTGCTTGTGAGTATGCTTGCGCTGTTTCCTGTAAGCAAGATTAACTTTCTCTATGTCATTGTACTTCGTCCTCATCCTATGTTCTCTAAGCTGGGAACTGATACCGCACATCATCTTGTATGCTCTCTCAACACATTCCCAAAGCAACTTCACGTCAGTTGGAAAGCGCATCAGGCTTTCATAGCAGCTGGCATCTGTATAGACAGTATCAAGGTTCTTCATGTATGGCTTCCATGCATCTGCAAGCACCTTCTGCTGCTCCTGAATCTTCAGTTTCTTGGACAACTCCAACAATATATTGTCAAGGAGCTTATAGTTCGTCAGCTGGTTCTGAGGGTTTACCCTCACGCCACAGAAAATCTGATAATGAATGTTTCCATTCAAGGCCTCCGGCAGCTTCGGGGCAGACAATCCCGTATACATCAGGAGGAAAGAACGGCTTCCGGCTGCGAGGTATTCTCAGACTTTTCGGTTTCTCATCCATCAAGCCAAACGATATCGCCATCTCACGAAGCGGAAGAAGCCTCTTGATCCTGCCAAGTTCGCTCGTCTTGAAGGTCTCTACATACTGCTGATAAAAATCAAACTCTGTGAATGCAATCTCTTGCTGATTATCGGATAAATTTCGTACTTTTGCCATGAGTTATTTTTGCTCAATTCCTCCGAAATTTACTTTTTCAGGGTGTTCGGAGGAATTTTTATTTCCCTTAGCTAAGATATGAAATTTTTATCGCATTACCAATCAATAAGTTGCAAATCTTTAATCTATTTCACGACTATCCCTATTTAGTAAACCCTAAAATAGCAGCAAGATTTCGGCGATTTCTCCCTATTAGCAACGGCTTCCTTTTGGGAAGCCGTTGTCATATTCTGTTCAATTTAATTTTTTCAATGCTGTTACCGACCCGTCGTTATTAACACATCGTACAATATACAGTCCCCTACTGGGCGGTTCTGATAATGCCCTGCCATCTATTGAGTAATATTGCATTGATTCTATAATCTTGTTGCCTGCCATTGTATTCTCAATGCCGGATGAATTGCTGCCGTGACTGAACACCCAGTCGAGCCGATGCGTAGTATAGCTTTGGATGCAGGTCATTTCGTGAGTCCATCCATCTTCAACTTCAAATTTTGTTATGCCATTACGGGCGTTCAATTCGTTGATGAAATCGGATGTGTTTTCAACACTCATAATCCGGTCTGATGTTCCCATTACAGTACACACGGGTGTTGATGCTACTTTATCGGCATCACATTTTGACGGATTGCCTGCCACAGGCATGGCTGCTGTAAACAACCCCGGATAGGCAGATAACATGCTCCATGTACCTGTACCGCCCATCGAACCCCCAAATATATACAAACTATTTTCATCTACAAATCCATCTCCAACGTATTTATCTATCAACGACTTCAATACACCAAGCATTGGTCCTCCCCATGATTTGTCAGAAGGACATTGAGGTACAAGGTATATTGCCTCAATCTGTCTTGATTCAAGATAGTTGGCAATACTGTCAACGCCTGCCTCGCTCATTTGTATTTCATTGTCATTCCCTTTGCTTGAACCGCCATGTAGGTAAATGACAAGTGACGATTTCCCTGTGCCATTGATATGTGCAACTCTATATGGCATTTCTATTCCATCGGACACAATTTTACCAGTTTCAAATTCGACAGGCATGATTTTATCAGTTTCAAAAGTAAAGTCATCATCCGCCTTACATCCTGAAACGCAGAAAAGGATGACGACTAACGACATCCCAAATCTGGATATTTTCCCATTATTATTCATTCTATCTACGATTTTTATGATTTTTGCTCTTGGATTTGTTTTTGCCCATCCTGTCCAACAATCGCTTTTCGAGTTTATATGCCTTGTCAAGCTGTTGTTCTGTCAGGAAGCCGCTGTATATTGCAT
>CAKVCR010000332.1 GCA_934725835.1 uncultured Odoribacter sp. | reverse complement strand
GGGGAAAATGTACTTTTTGTGGCAGCCGGGAATACGGGATTTGCTTATGTCTCTACTCAACGGTTGGATTCTGCTTTTGAAGATCGTTTTATTAAGGTCAAGTTGGATTATTTGACTACGGACGAGGAAGCTGCATTGATCTGTGAGCGGTATCCGGCGGTTAAACCGGCTGCAGCAGCTCAGTTGGCAGAAATTGCCCATCTGTTGAGACAAGCGGAAAGAAAAGAGGCTCTTACGGTGGCGCTTTCTACCAGGCAGGTATTGGATGCTGCTGCATATTTGCAGCTCGGGTATTCTTTGAAGGAAGTGGTGGAAGAAGTTATTCTTACGAATTATATTATTGCCGGTGAGTATTTGGTAGCCCATTCTTTAGTGCAGATGGTATGACTCGGGATGAGATAGAAGAGGTGTATAACAGTGATGTTCTGGAGCGTAATTGGTGGGGCGATTTTCCAGAAGCATTGAATGTGGTGGATAAGGATTTTCCGGAAACTTCTAATATATATCAACTGATGCCAGTGTGTGCCAAGCTTGCTTTGCTCATGACTGGCGAGTTGCCGAGAGTGGTGTTTTCGAAGAATGCCAGTGTTGTGGCGAGGTTTGATTCGGTTGTCATGAATCCTGAAATCCTTTCGTTGAAGGTTTCTGAGAAGATTCGTTCGGAGGTATTCTTTGGTCAGTATATTCATCAATTGGGGCATTTGTGTTTCAGTCGTGGACATTATGAACATTTTCATTGTACTTATCAACAAAAATGTATTATTCATCTGATTGAGGACCGGAGAATCGAAGGGAAGATTGTTCTGGCATATCCGGGATATTATTATTATCTCCGTGCAGCTCGGAATATGGTTTATACTATGGCCAAATTAAGAGCTGAGCATAATTTGAGATTTGTGGATCTGGAGGATGTGCGGTGGAATTATTTGGCGACAAAGTTGCTTTATCCGGAATTATTGCAAGATGGTGTTTTTATGGCTCGTTTTGCTTCACACAGGAGTCGTTTGGTCTGGATAGATGATGTGTTGGATGCTGTGGCAGATTATGCATCGTTAGAACCAGAAGATGTTTATGATTTAGCAAGAAAAATCAGTGTGCGTTTTTTATCACCTAAAGAGGAAGAGTCCAAGATGTTTAATTTTTATTCGAAGGTGATGATGAATCTGCCTTTAGAGGTGGAAGGTGCTCCCGTGGATATTGATGTAAAAATTTTGGATGATTTGTTTTTGGATTTGACTAAGTCGTTGGATTTGAGCTTGACGTCGAATCCGGAGGATGTGAAAGTTAGTCGGGGAGAACAAAGGCAAGGAAATTTATTAGCCAGACTATACTATGAACAGGAAGCATCGGAGGATGTGAAAGTTAGTCGGGGAGAACAAAGGCAAGGAAATTTATTAGCCGGACGATACTATGAACAGGAAGCATCGGAGGGTGTCGTAGATGAGAAGGTAATGCATAAGGCTAAGGAGTTGGCTGCTAAGATTCGGCTGAATTTTCTGACTTTCCAAGCAAAGATGAATAAATCATGTGTCTTTTATGAGCAGGAGAGTGGCGAACTGGATGAGGATGAATTATATCAAGTGCATTTTAATCCGCAGATATTTTTAGAGGAGATGCCTGCGCTTTCGGCGATGCTTGAGGTGGTGATTATGTTGGATTTGTCGGGGTCGATGGTTGATGAGCATAAATTAGAGATGCAGTTGGTGTTGTCTGTTGCTTTGGCTATCGCTTTCGATGCCAATCCGGATATCCGCTTTTCAATATATGGGCATCGGGTGAAACAGGAGCAAGTGGAGATTATTAAGTTTTATGAGCCTGGCAAGAGATTAAACTTGAAAAAATTATTTTCTCAAGAAGGGATGTATGTCAATGCTGATGGTTTTGCTATTGCATATGGTATGCAGAAATTTCAGACACGAACTCAAAACAAGCTGCTGTTTATGATTTCGGATGGGAAACCGACGGCTGCGGCAGGAAGTATGAATCCAAGGATTCACGTAAGGGAGATGGTGAGGGAGGCAACATGGCAGGGAGTGACAGTGTTGTCTATCGGTATTTCGAATTTTGAGCAGTCGGACATGTATGATGAATTTATACCTTATTCCGGTCCGGAAGTAACGATTCGTTTGGTGCAATGGCTTCGGCGGAAGTTTTCAAATATTGCAGATGGCGCAACGTTTTGATTGGATTCGGAATTAAAATGTTCCTTTCTTGTGATATTTTACGGGAAAGTGGGGTAAACAATGGAAATATTCATTATTTTTGAAAGCATTAAATATTTAATAAGTGTAATACAAATTTATGGGACAAGAAGAGCAAAAGTTGACCTCCCTTCCTGATAATGCTTATCGGGAATTAAATCCGGGCGAAGAGTATAAGCCTATTATGCCCGCAGGGAGCAAACCGAAGGAAGTGACTCCTTATTCGGTGATTTTCGGTATTATTATGGCAATAATTTTTTCGGCAGCCGCTGCTTATTTGGGCTTGAAGGTGGGGCAGGTGTTTGAGGCAGCTATTCCTATAGCTATTATAGCTGTGGGTATGGGTAATTTGTTGAAAAAGGACAATATGCTTGGGCAGAATGTTATCATTCAGTCTATTGGAGCCAGTTCGGGAGTGATTGTAGCGGGAGCAATTTTTACATTGCCGGCATTATATATTTTGGGCTTGGATGCTCAGTTTTATCAGATTTTCCTTTCTTCGCTGTTTGGAGGTTTGTTGGGTATTTTGATGTTGATACCTTTTCGTAAGTATTTTGTTAAGGATATGCATGGAAAATACCCTTTCCCGGAAGCTACAGCAACAACCGAGGTGCTGGTTTCAGGAGAGAAAAAAGGTAATCAGGCAAAATTATTGGCAGTGAGTGGATTGGTTGGAGGTCTTTATGATTTTTGTATCAGTACTTTCGGCTGGTGGACAGAAACTATTTCAACCCGCATTATGGGATGGGGTGAAATGCTGGCAGAGAAATCAAAGTTAGTATTTAAAATTAATACAGGTGCGGCTGTTCTCGGTTTGGGATATATCATCGGACTGAAATATGCTGCAATTATCTGTGCCGGTTCGTTTACTGTTTGGTTTGTGCTGATTCCCTTTATCAGTTATTTTGCTGATGGACAGACAATAGCTGTCGGTGAAGGGGTGAGTATGTTGT
>CAKVCR010000331.1 GCA_934725835.1 uncultured Odoribacter sp. | reverse complement strand
GTATATATCTGTAATCACCACATATTTGGGAAATTCCATTATCCACTTCTCGTCATTGGGAAGATTTATGCCAGACAATGTCCTGCGTCCTATATATACAAAGTCGGCATCAGACAGACCATCCGGGACATCACAAACATCAGCCTCTTGATACACCATCGAAAGATAGCTTGCCAACAAAGAGGAATTCAAACCTAGACAAACTATCCTATGAACATGCAGATGACGAATCAAGCGTGCCAACAGGCGGAATACTTTCCTTTCACGCCGGTTTAAAATATTTGCCTGTTCCAATTCCACCGGATAAGAAAATTGCTTCTCCCGGTCACGAATCACATTCAATATCAAATTAAACATAAAAGGCGAATGCACACCATACCCCCTCTTATGTCTAAAGCGTATTGCATGTTTGAACCTTTCTTTCAAATAGCCCATTGCAAAAATCGTTATTAACAAAGCAAATTTAAACAATTAAACCGTATATTTGAATCGTTATTCTATAAAGATTTGGAACTATCCGGTTTAAATGTCAAGTTTCTACCAGGCGTTGGTGAAAAAAAAGCTGCAGTACTATTAGAAGAGCTGGGGATAGAAAGCTATGAGGACATGCTTTACCATGTGCCGTATAAATATATCGACCGAAGTAAAATATATAATATTTCAGAACTTAGTAACCGACTCCCATATATCCAAATAAAGGCAAAAATCCGAGACTTGCAAATTGTAGGGACAGGCAAAGGACAGAGAATGACTGCCGTTGCATATGATGGTAGCGGCTCACTGGAATTGGTGTGGTTTAAAGGGTATAAATATCTAGCAAATCAGTTAGATGCCAACCAGGAATATCTGATTTTTGGACAACCGACATTGTTCAACAATCGACTGAATATTGTACATCCTGAAATTGACAACTTTGAAAAAGCCTCCCAACTATTGGTTGGTTTTCAAGCCGTCTACCCGACCTCTGAAAAAATGAAAAAGGCATTCTTGAATTCCAAAACAATCAGCAAAATTCAAGCAGCCATATTCCAAACGCTTAAAATCAAGATACCGGAGACACTACCTTCCTGGTTTATTCAGCAACATAAATTGTTATTCTTACACGAAGCTTTGTATAATATTCATTTCCCGGAATCGCCTGAAATGTTACAAAAAGCTCTCTACCGTCTTAAATTCGAGGAGCTTTTCTACATACAGCTAAATATACTGAAATTAAAACACAACCGAAAAGCAGCCTTCAAAGGACATGTTTTCACAACGATAGGAGACTACTTCAATATCTTTTACCGACAATATATCCCTTTTGACCTTACAAATGCACAGAAGCGCGTAATCAAAGAAATCAGACACGATTGCGGCTCAGGCAAACAAATGAACAGACTATTACAGGGAGATGTTGGCAGCGGCAAGACATTAGTGGCAGTGATGTGTATGTTAATGGCACTAGACAACTGCTATCAGACTTGTCTTATGGCTCCGACAGAAATTCTTGCCACCCAACACTATGAAACCATAAGCGGTATGCTGCAAGATTTAGGTATATCAGTAGCGCTACTGACAGGCTCGACCCGTAAAAAAGAACGGGATGCAATTCACCAAGGATTGCAAGACGGGTCATTACAGATTCTCATTGGGACACATGCCCTACTCGAAGATGTGGTAATCTTTAAAAATATCGGTCTTGTTGTTATTGACGAACAACACCGTTTTGGTGTTGCCCAACGGGCAAAGCTCTGGCAAAAAAACGACATACCTCCACACGTTTTAGTCATGACTGCCACACCCATTCCTCGCACACTGGCCATGACTCTGTATGGAGATTTGGATGTTTCCGTCATTGATGAATTGCCTCCGGGACGCAAACCCATCACCACTTTACACACCTATGACGAAAAGCGACAGGATGTATTCCGTTTTATTGAAAAAGAACTGCAAAAAGGTAGACAGGCATATGTTGTATATCCTCTGATTTCCGAATCTGAAAAGTTCGATTTCCGCGACCTTGAGGCAGGGTTTGAACAAATCAACAATTACTTCCTACCGAGAGGATACAAGACTGGCATGGTACACGGCAAACTGAAACCAGCAGAGAAAGATGCAGAAATGCACCGTTTTGTAACCGCAGAGACTAAAATACTGGTAGCAACAACCGTCATAGAAGTGGGAGTAAATGTTCCTAATGCTTCTATCATGGTTATTGAGAGCGCTGAACGCTTCGGTCTCTCCCAACTACACCAGCTTCGAGGACGAGTAGGTCGTGGAGCTGACCAATCCTACTGCATATTGATGACATCATACAAAATTTCCAATGATTCAAGGAAACGAATTGAAACAATGACCTCCACGAATGACGGCTTTGAGATAGCAGAAGCCGATTTGAAACTCCGGGGACCGGGAGATATAGAAGGAACGCAACAAAGCGGACTTACATGCAGTTTGAAAGTAGCAAATCTCGGCAAAGATGCCATTATTCTCAATGAGGCATCACGTATTGCAAATTCAATATTAGAGAAAGATCCTTATCTACAAAATGAAGAAAATCAGATTTTTACTTCACAAATCAAACGCTTGTTCAAAACCCGAATCACTTGGCGCTATATCAGTTAAAAAGAGCCGAAAACGTATATCGTTTTCAGCTCTCAAATATTTTCATGATACCTCTTATTTAACGGCTAAACCTTTTACTTCGCCATTCATCTGATACCATTTCCCCTCTTCCGGGAAGTATCTGAAATCAACCTTCTCATCAGAATCCTTAGCAGCAACTGTCATGTTATTCTTAGATTTAATAACCTGATACATCTTGCCATCATGCATAACATCCTGAATTTCCACTTCACCATCTTTCATAGAAATAGGATTATTACCACCCCAGAACTCAATAGAGTTAAATATCAAAGCATCTCCTAAAAGACAGATCTCATAAGCCGGCAAAATAGTAAATCCTAAAAACACCAATTCATTTACAAATTTCTTATTGGAAACCTGTCCATTCCAATTATGCAATTTCGTAGTTAACCGGAAAGGACCATAGCAGCCCGTCAATGAAGGTACAGAAGCTACCAACAAAGCAACCGTCAATACTTTTGTTAATGTCTTTTTAGCGCCGCTAATTGTTAATGTTTTTATCTGGGTGGTCAGACAGGCGAAGGAAAA
>CAKVCR010000330.1 GCA_934725835.1 uncultured Odoribacter sp. | reverse complement strand
TCAAGAAAATAACAAATTATTCTATACAGATTATCATGAAGATTATTTATAAAATTGCAAAAGCAGAATTGCAATCGCTTTTCTTTTCGCCTATTGCATGGTTGATTTTGATTTTATACACCTTTCAGACAGGTATGGACTTTGCCAGTCTGGTGGACGGTGTGATGAAGGGACGTGAGATGGGATATGGAGTGACAAACGGGACTTCCAGATTCTTCGGGGGCTGGGATGGTGTGTTGACTGTTGTACAGGGGTATCTTTATTTGTATATTCCATTGCTGACAATGAATTTGATGAGCCGTGAATTGGGAAGCGGTTCTATTAAGTTGCTATATTCTTCTCCGGTAACTAATGTGCAGATTATCTTGGGAAAATATCTTTCCATGTTGATTTACGCCCTTGTATTGGTGGGAATTTTGGTGCTTTATGTTATCATAGGTGCTATTATCATCAAGAATTTTGATTATCCTCAGGTGCTGACCGGTTTGTTGGGTATCTACTTTTTGATATGTGCTTATGCCGCTATTGGTTTGTTGATGTCAAGCTTGACCTCATATCAGGTGGTGGCTGCTGTCGGTACGCTGGCTGTGTTATCATTGCTTACCTATGTACAGGGATGGTGGCAGGATATCGAGTTTGTGCGCGACTTAACTTATTGGTTGGCTATGCCCGGTCGTTCTAGAGAGTTTTTGTCAGGTATGGTTTGTAGTGCTAATATCATCTATTTCATTTTAGTGATTGCGCTGTTTTTGGCGATGGCGATTATTCGTCTGCAGTCAAGAAGACAAAAGAGCAAATGGACAGTTACCTGGGGAAAATATTTGGGTGTTTGGGCTATTGCATTGCTTCTTGGATATGTCACTTCGCGTCCGGCTTTCAAAAGCTATTATGATGCAACCGCTACAAAACTGAATACGTTGACTCCCAATAGCCAAAAGATTATTGGACAAATGGATGGCAAGCTTAAAATGACAACTTATGTCAATCTGTTGGACAAGTATTTCTGGGTTGGTCTGCCGGCACGTGTGAATGAGGATTTGAAGCTCTTTGAGCAGTATGTTCGTTTCAAACCGGATATGGAAATGGAGTATGTGTACTACTATGATACTCCAAGTGTGCCTGCTTATCGGGAAGAGGGCAATCTGACGATGGAAGAGCAGGCAAAGAAGATGATGAAAATCAATGACCTGAATCCTAAAATGTTTTTGACTCCCGAGCAGATAAAAGCGAAGATAGATTTGTCCGGAGAGCATAACAGATTGGTGCGTGAGTTGGAATACAATGGTAAAAAAACATTCTTGCGCATTTTTGATGACAATATGATTTTCCCGACAGAAGCAGAAATCTCGGCTGCATTGAAGCGACTTGTTATGGATCTTCCTAAAGTCGGTTTCTTGCAGGGACATGGTGAACGTGCAGTAGATAATGTCGGCGAACGTGCGTACAGTATGTTTACTCACGCTAATAATTTCCGTTATGCATTGATAAATCAAGGATTTGATTTTGCCGAAGTGACTTTGGAAAAAGGCATACCTGAAGATATCAACATTCTGGTTGTGGCAGAGATGAAAGAGGCTTTGAATGAACAGGAACAACAATATTTTGACGAGTATATCGCACGTGGAGGCAATCTGGTGGTTATTGGCGAGCCGAAGCGTCAGGAGGTGATGAATCCTTTGATTGCATCGTTGGGTGTACGTTTTATGCCGGGATGTATAGTTTGTCCGACTGTGGAGTATGATGCAGACTTGGTATTGACCCGTCCGACGGAAGGAGCTCAGAAACTTAGTTATTGGTTCCATCAATTGGGAATTAACGGGTATGGTATTATGATGCCTAATGCTGTCGGCTTGGAATATTCTGAAGATAAGGGATTTGAAGTTACGCCTTTGTTGATGAGTCCGGAGTCCGGAAGCTGGAATGAATTGGAGACCGTGGATTTTGTGGACGGCAAAGTTGTGTTGAATGCAGAAGCCGGAGAGGTGGAGAAATCCTATCCGACAGCCTTGGCTTTGTCTCGCAAGATGGGTGACAGAGAGCAGAAGATTTTGATTATCGGTGATGCAGATTGTGTAAGCAATGGTGAATTATTGAAAACCCGTCCGGGTGTCAGTGCCTTTAACTACTATCTGATTGCCGGAGGATTCCATTGGCTGTCTGACGGCGAAGTACCTATTGACATCCGTCGTCCGCAGGCTCCTGATAATGAAGTGTTCCTCAATGAGAGATCTGCTTCTATACTTAGCGCAATGTTTGTGTGGATATTGCCTTGTTTCCTTCTTTTACTTGCCCTGTTTATCTGGTTGAGACGGCGAGGCAGATAGTAAAATCTAAAATAGACATTATGGCTTTTATTATAGATAGACAAACAATTAACGACCTGAATATCTTTGGTAAGGTCCGCGGTAATTCGGTGTACGGGGTGTTTAACAGCACCCGTACTCGAGGAGGCGCACAATTGTTGGAAGAGATGTTCCATTATCCTCTCTCTGATGCGGAAAGAATAAATCACAGAAGTACTGTAATCCGTTATTTTATGGATAAGAATGTACGTTTTGATTTCCAGAATGAGTGGTTTGATGCATTGGAAGGATATTTGGCAAATCGTGATGAACGTTCCCGATTGATGCCGGAAGATAATACCTTGCAGCGGAGAATGAAGAGATGTGTCGGAGGCGATATGGAATTTGAGCAAGTGCTGAAAGGTGTATTGGCCGGTATTAATTTGATAAATACAGTCAGAGGTTTTCTTGCTCAGGTAGAAGGTGAGAATAATCCCTATGCTCAAGAATGCAAGGAGTTGGCGCAGTTGGTGGCTGCTCCTCAGTTAGCCTGGACTCCAGAAGAGAATGGCAAGACAAAATTGTCGTATGCCAAGACATCGAAGTATGATAATCTATTGAGGTATGAGGGGTATGAGTTGATACTGAAAATTCTTCGTTACCTTTATCAAATTGATGCATATATCTCTATTGCAGAGGTTGCAAGAGAACGAGGATTTGTATTTGCCGAGGCATTGCCTTTGGGAGGTAATATTCTTGAAATTGAGGGTATGTTTCATCCCTTGATAGAGAATGCAATCCCTAATTCGATTCAGGCAGATGCCGAGCATAATGTAGTGTTCCTGACCGGTGCAAATATGGCAGGTAAGTCTACTT
>CAKVCR010000329.1 GCA_934725835.1 uncultured Odoribacter sp. | reverse complement strand
GCTTTGTACCACTCGTTAACTCATTCAAACTTAGATGCTACAAATATTATGCCACATCAAGGATTCAATAAATCTTTGCAATAATAGCCCAAGATTCCGTTAATCATGGTTTTATAATTCGCTGCCTTATGGTTTTCCGGGTTTAGACGAAGCACGGCATTGAACTTATTCAAAGCTTCAGTCATCCGCCCTTCTGCATAAATCAATTCGCCCAGATACAACAAATACTCTTCATTATTTTCGTTTTCTTTTATAGCCGCTTCGAGGAACAGGATAGCTTCCTGACGCTTCCCCATTTCCACCATTTTTTTTGCTTCTTCTATCATCTCCGTATTTTCTATTGACACTATAAAATCGACAACATTCATCCATCACATCCCTTACTCTGCACAAAAGTACAACTTTTTTATCCAGAACAATAACAGAAGCAGATAAAATGCCGCCAATCATTAGCACTCCCGTTCATAAAAAGCCAGATATTCTTCTCGAAATGTCAAATGAATATCCTTCAAATCATCATAAATTATTGCAAACTGCTTCGAACAAGTATATTGCTATCATTCACAAACTCCTATCAAACCCATATCAAATAGTACACAAAGATAACAGGAGCTTATCTTTGAGATATAGTTATGTTATATTTGTGTTATATTTGATATATAGTTAAGCAAAAGGGAAGAGAAATGGAAGTGAAGGAAAATCAAGGGGAAGACTACAATCAAAAAGAGGATTGCCCATCCCGGACAATCCTCCACCCATGCCTTTTTAGGGGCACGAAAATTATTTTTGAAGACCGCTACTTAAAGTTGTATCGGACCTTCGGCAAACTCAAATTTACCGGTGTCGATACATTTGAATGACATTGTGTAGGTCTTCTTAGTACCATCATAAATCTGATAGGTCACTTTATAATAGATATCCACTCCGTTCTTTTGGGCAACTGCATCCGGATATTTAGTTTCCAATAACAGCATGATACCCTTCTTCACCTGCTCCAACAAGATGGCATTCACCTCATCGTCGCTCTTGCCTTTGTATATTCCTTCCGGGTCTTTAGTCACACGGGAAATTCTCATATCAAAATTCTTTTGGTAAGAAGATGCACCGAACCAATATTCTGTCTGGTCAGGATATTTTGTATCAAGCCAATCGTGTTTGTTCTCCGCTACCCAATTTACCAAAATCTGATAGTCGTTTTTGTCCATCGTGAAACGTACCGACGGGTCGAACATCCATGCTCCATTGGCATAGATAAACTGGTCTGTTTTCTCTATCATCGGATTGTATGCGTTCCATACTCTATCTGTATAGGTATATTCGTCAATATAGAAGGTGTATCCCTTGTCGGTGTCCTGCCTATAAGCGACCAAACATTTTGCACCATTCTGCGCATACGGTAATTTCATTGCCAACAGTTGAGGCAGATAGTTTTTAGAATTGTATGAAGATGAGAAGCAGTTATCCCGGATATCCATTCCTTGGAAATCTTCATCCACCAGCACATAACCTACGCTTGTCTTTACTTTGGTGTAATTTTTATTCCTCGCATTATATTCGTACAAGTTTGTCTCTTCATAAGTTTTCACCGCTTCAATGTCATCCACCGGCTCGAATTCAGGTTTATCACCTGATTTGGTACATGTAAATGCCATTTGACTCGGAATCCCATTGCCCTTATAAAGAGCATAACGCACATGGTAAACTACCCCTTCTACGGCATTTTGGGCGAATTTTGTTTTCAAAACCAGCTCTACACCTTCGCGAATCCGTGCGGTAATCAAGTCTTTGTCTACGGTGACATCCTTATTATACTCTTTCCATTTATTTACATCGGCACTGAAATTCTTGTTGTAAGTGCTCGCTCCATAATAGAATTCGCTGTCGCCTTTATCTGTCAGAAATACCACTTTTTCTGCAGCAACCGGAGCGTCTGCCCAGTAGTTATAGGTAGCCTTTACTGATGAGCCGTCGCACAGTCCCGGATAGAGGGAAGAGAACAGCCCCGGCAGATATTTGTCTACGGCGTATGCTTCAGTGAATGCCTTGTTCGTTTGGATATACTTTCCTGCTATCGAATCTTGGTTCGTTTTCAGTTTGTAAGCCAATTTTGCGACAGTTGCGTAATCTGCATCAGTCAAAGTATATTCCAGTTCTTTGCTGATAGGCTTTTCGAGCCGGTCCAGTTCATCGTAAACATCCTCCATCGGATTGCAAGCGCCCAGCATCGTCAAAGCCAATATTCCTGTATATAATTTTCTCATGATAATCTGATTTTATTCTTTAAAACGTAATTTTCAAACCGGTTGACCAAGTGATTCCATTACCGAAATAGACCAAAGCGGTTTTTGCCAGGTGGTTTGCACCGTCCTTGGCATCAGCAATATACTCCTTGTTCAAAATATTGTTGGCATTGCAATAGAACTTGGCTCCTACCTTGCCGATTTTGAACTTGTAGCTTACATTGGCATCCAAAGTTGAATATTCCGGCATCTTCCAGGCATCCGAACGGTCGGAAGCATTATTACGCAAAGTCGGGTCGAAATCGGCATAGTTGCGTCCGAAATAGTTCCACTCCACGCCGATACGGAATTTAGGCAGCGGTTCCCAAGTACCCATCAACGAAGCGGTTGTCTGGGCTGCGTTACCCACATGTAAATCCTTGATATAGGCATTAAAGCTTCCTATCAACTCCTGCTGGTTATTGTAAAGGTCGAATTTCACGTCATCTCCCCATTTCCAGTCGCCCAAAGAGAACATAGCCTTGAAATCCAAGGTAGAGCAAGGTTTGTACGAAGCTTCCAATTCGATACCCATGTGGATGGCATCGATATTCGGAATCGTGGCAGTTTCGTCGCCAATACGTTTAGTCACACTCTTGTCCATCCATTTGGTGTAATAACCGTTCAGATTCAAATTGAATTTTTCGATTCTCAAACCATAACCGATTTCAGCGGTGACAATCTTTTCATATTTTGCATCTTTCTGTACCTCATTGCTGTTGTTGATAAATATATTGTTCATCAACGGAGCTTTCGTAACATATCCGGCATTCACAAATACATTCTGGAAGCCACCTATTTTATAATTAAAGCCGGCTTTTACGCTTACGGGCACAAAGTGCTGCCAAGAAGTGGTGACAGGGAATTTCTTGTTGGATGAAAATGCTCCGTATTTCCCC
>CAKVCR010000328.1 GCA_934725835.1 uncultured Odoribacter sp. | reverse complement strand
ATTTGATACATTTGGCAGTATCAATGAAATGTGGCTCTTTGCGTTCGCCGCGTATTGCATCGACCGGACAATTGCGGGCGCAAAGCGTACAGCCGACGCACACTTGCGGGTCGATGTAATATGACAGCAATGCCTTACAGCGTCCTGCCGGACATTTGTGGTCGCGGATGTGTGCAAGATATTCGTCGTAGAAATTATCCAAAGTCGATAATACCGGGTTAGGTGAAGTCTGTCCCAAACCGCAGAGTGCCGTGTCTTTAATTACCTGACTCAAGGTGCGGAGATTTTCCAAATCTTCCATAGTTCCTTTGCCATCTGTAATACGCGTTAGGATTTCCAATAATCGTTTGTTACCGATTCGGCAAGGAGAACACTTACCGCACGATTCTTCTACGATAAACTCCATATAGAATTTTGCAACCGATACCATACAGTCGTCTTCATCCATGACAATCATACCTCCGGAGCCCATCATAGAGCCGGCAGCAAGCAGGTTGTCAAAATCAATCGGAGTGTCCAGGTGCTTTTCCGTCAGACAGCCGCCCGAAGGACCACCCGTTTGTACAGCTTTGAATTTCTTGCCGTTTTTGATACCTCCTCCGATTTCGTAAATCACCTCTCGCAGGGTAGTTCCCATAGGTACTTCAATCAGGCCGACATTGTTGATTTTACCTGCAAGAGCAAATACTTTCGTTCCTTTTGAACGCTCTGTCCCGATGCTGGCAAACCATTCGGCTCCTTTGTTTAAAATGGCAGGAATATTCGCAAGAGTTTCAACATTGTTTACGTTCGTCGGTTTGTTCAGATAGCCGGATTCTGCCGGGAATGGAGGTTTCGTAGTCGGTTCTCCGCGGTGTCCCTCCATTGAATGGATAAGGGCAGTCTCTTCGCCGCATACAAAGGCTCCGGCTCCATAACGGATTTCAATGTGGAAACTGAAATTTGTTCCTAATATATGATCTCCTAAAAGCCCATATTCTTCTGCCTGCTCAATGGCAATTTGCAGACGTTCAATAGCCAGCGGGTATTCGGCCCGGATGTACACCAATCCTTTGTTGGCGCCGATGCTGTATCCGCAGATAGCCATTGCTTCGATGACCGAGTTCGGGTCTCCTTCCATGATGGAACGGTCCATAAAAGCTCCCGGGTCTCCTTCGTCAGCATTGCAGACAACATATTTTTGTTCGTTTTGGTATTTGTGTGCAAATTCCCATTTCATACCGGTAGGGAAACCGCCGCCGCCGCGTCCGCGAAGTCCCGAGCGTTTGATTTCATCAATGACAGCCTCGGGAGTCATCTCTGTCAGACATTTGGCAAGAGCTGCATAACCGTCGCGTGCTATATATTCTTCAATATTTTCGGGATTGATAAAACCACAGTTTCTCAGAGCAATCCGATATTGTTTTTTATAGAAATTCATGTGTTTTGAATCGCTGACCGCCTCTTTCTTTTCAGGGTCCTTGTATAACAGTCGTTCCACTTTCCGACCCTTGATGATATGTTCGTCTACGATTTCTGCAGCGTCTTCCGGTTTCACTTGTACGTAAAATGTATTGTCAGGCATGATTTTTACGATGGGACCTTTTTCGCAGAATCCGAAACACCCGGTACCAGTCACTTGCACATCTTCGTCCAATGCCCTTTCTTTCAGACATTCCTGTAATTGATGTATAATATTCTTGCTGGCAGATGCCCGGCATCCCGTTCCTCCGCACACAAGAATGTGCATTTTATAGCTCATAAATTTGATAAGTTTTATATGGTTTAATATTTAGTTGCGTAGTAGTTGGTGTTAATGGTTCAGTAAGTAGGTCTGTACAATATCCTTCACTTTTGCACAGTCCACTTTCTTGAACAAAACCGGTTGTTCTCCGGGTTTGGTAATTTCCACCGTGGGTTCATCTTCGCAGAATCCCATACAGCCGGTTTGAGTTACAACGGCGTCAAGTCCGTTTAGGTCCACTTGTTCCATGAAACATATCATAGTGGCTTTACTGCCGGCAGCAATGCCGCAGGTGCCCATCGCCACTTTTATCTGTATTCTTTGTTCGGGATGTTCGCTTTTCTCTCGCAGGTCGATTTTTGCTTGCGCCTCTCCTTTGATTCTCAATAAGTCTGCCGGTGATTTGATTTTCTCCATAAGTTGATAGTTTGTTTTAATAGTTAAAATAATAGGCTTCTATGTTTTCTAAGTTTTGTTGTAGTATCGCTTGTATATTTCGAAGTATTTGAAACATTCCATTTGTTGAGTCCGGATACATTTGTTTGGCTTGGCAGGTGTCGATGGAATATTTTCCGTTGTCTGTTTGATGGTTATATACAACCTGGATGTCAGGATAAGCGGTGATTAACAAGCTGACAGTCTCTGCGATTTCGCCGAGTGGCGGGCAGTCCCAGTGTGAGAGTTTAAATTCTGCATATACAGTGGTGCCAGCTTCTTTTTGTGATGTCAGCCGCAATTCTCCTCCTGCTTGTTCGGCTCTCTGTTTCAGTAGTGGTATCCCGAGTCCAATGTCCCGTTGCGAACGGGTTGTGAAAAAAGGATTGAATATTTGCTTTTGGACGTTACTACTCATCCCCTCACCATTGTCTTTGATTTCAATGGCAAGCAAATCCTTTCCCCGGTGTTCGGCGACAGTGATTTCAATCTCGGAGGCCCGTGCCCGGACAGAATTTTGAACAATGTCAAGAATGTGTGAAGCCAAGTCTTTCATAATATCTATCAAACTTACATTTACATCCTGTTTCTGCTCTTCTAGTTCGAAATTTTAATTAATTCGCCCAAAGTTAATTTAATACGACAAATTTCCAACGTTTGCTCTCTGAAAAATGAAAAATAATTTCATTATTTATTCGGTGATGTTTTTGAGTCTTATATTGAAGCGGAATACTTTTATTTTTGTGTATGATTTTCTCTAGATAAATATGTGACAAATAGTAGACAAAGATAATGATTTGTTATATTTGACATATAGTTGTCTTATATTTGACATCTCTTTGAGATAAGAATAAGTAAAAGAGAAGTGAGAGGGAGGAAGGAGAGGTGAGGGTGTGGAAGCGTTTTGAAAATTTACGGTGCGAGGAATAATTGTAGGTTGTTCATTGTCAGGATGCCCGGTTTAGTAAATTATATAATTTCGCACTGATTTCGAATGCTGAATACGGAGTTGAAAAGATGGTGATATTGTGT
>CAKVCR010000327.1 GCA_934725835.1 uncultured Odoribacter sp. | reverse complement strand
TCCAGGAAACATATCATCCGCAGCGTTATGCTGAGCTACATCCGGCTAATACGATTAAAGGCAACTATCGTTGGAGATTATATGCGATGCACCGAGCAATGGATGCAGGTATTGATGATGTGGCAATCGGTGCTTTGTTTGGTCTCTATGATTGGCGTTTTGAAGTTATGGGGTTAATTCATCATGCACACGATTTGGAACGCCAGTTCGGTATAGGTCCTCATACTATATCATTCCCTCGTATGCAGCCTGCATTGGGTTCGTTTGTCAGTGAGAATTCGCCGTATTTGGTTCGTGATGATGCATTTAAACGTTTAGTGATGATTCTGCGTTTGGCAGTTCCATATACAGGATTAATAGTAACAGCTCGCGAACGTGCGGAATTGCGTCGTGAAATCATCAATTATGGGTGTACTCAAACGGATGCATCAACCAAAATAGGTATTGGTGCCTATTCAGAGAAAAAACATCAGGATGAAAATGCTGATAAAGTGCAATTTACTTTAGGAGATGAACGTAGCTTGGATGAAGTGGTTCGTGAACTGGCAAATGATGGTTACATAACTTCTTTCTGTACTGCAGGGTATCGTTGCGGACGTACTGGAGATAAAATTATGAATCTATTGGAAAAAGGAGTGGAAGGTAAGTTCTGTAAATTGAATGCTGTGTTGACGTTCCGAGAATATTTGAATGACTACGCATCACCGGAAACTCGTAGAATAGGTGAACAGTTGATACAAAAGGAATTACAGGAGATTGAAAGAATGCCTTTCTTTACAGAGAAGAAGTTGTTGCCGACTTTTAGAACTTATTATGAGCGTATAGCAGCCGGCGAAAGAGATCTGTATATGTAAATTATTATTGAGATATTATTATACGATAACCCGAATTTGCCTTTACAAATTCGGGTTGTTTGTTTATTGATGAAGGATGATGCATAAAATTGCACATTAATTGCAGGAATAGTTCTATATATTTGCTGTATAATTACAAAGCAGAGGTTATGTCACATCGTTGTTGTCATTTAGAATCAGAGCAGAATAAGCATGAAGAACAAGTTCGCTGGTATCTTCAATATTGGAATGCATTGTTATCTGCACTTTTATTATTCATAGGTATTGCTTTAAATCATTTCTATGCTCATTCTTTTTTTCAAGGTTTATGGGCTTTTTGCTGGTATTTGATAGCGTATTTACCGGTAGGAGTTCCTATTTGGAAAGAAGCTTGGAAGAGTATTCTTGAGAAAGATATTTTTAGTGAATTTACTTTAATGACGGTCGCAACTTTAGGGGCTTTTTATATTGGAGAATATCCGGAAGCTGTTGCCGTCATGTTATTTTATGCAGTGGGTGAAGCTTTTCAAGAAAAGGCTATTTATCGTGCACAACGAAATATTGGACAGTTATTGGATGTACGTCCGGAACGTGTGACATTGGTTCGTGATGGAGTTGCAGAGGAGGTAACTCCTGCTAGTGTTATTGTGGGAGACGTAATAGAAGTAAAGGCTGGCGGAAGAGTTCCTTTGGATGGGACAATGCAGACAGAAAAGGCTTCTTTTGATACTGTAGCGTTAACCGGCGAGAGTATTCCACGTACATATCATAGGGGAGATGAGGTATTGGCAGGAATGATTGTCTGTGATCGTCTTATACGTATAACGGTGACCAAACCCTATAATCAAAGCACTCTGGCACGAATCTTGGAACTGGTGCAACATGCTGCCGAAAGAAAGGCGCCCGCAGAATTGTTCATACGGAAATTTGCACGTATTTATACACCTGTGATGTTGTCTCTTGCATTGTGTATTGTTGTGTGTCCTTGGCTGATGAGTATATTTGTCTCTTCTTCTGTTTATGTATTTGATACATGGTTTTACAGAGCATTGATTTTTTTAGTTATCTCATGTCCTTGTGCTTTGGTTGTAAGCATTCCTTTAAGTTATTTCGGAGGTATTGGTGCTGCATCTCGTATGGGAGTTCTATTTAAAGGAGGTAATTATTTGGATTCGATAACTCAGATAAATACAGTTGTATTTGATAAAACCGGAACATTGACGCAAGGAGTTTTTGAAGTGCAGGCTGTGTCTACAATTTCTGAAATTACTACTGATAAAATGTTGTCGCAGATGGCAGGAGTGGAATTTTATAGTACGCATCCGATAGCCAAAGCAATTCTTCGTTATGCAGAAAAGTTGCAGGTGGAAATCACTAAATTTGATGATGTAAAAGAGATTGCCGGTTATGGCTTACAGGCATGGTTAGGGAAAGATGAATATCTGTTTGGTAATTTAAGATTATTGGATTTGTTTGGAGTGGCATATCCTAAGGCATTGTGTGCGTTATCTGAAACGGTGGTTGTTGGTGCAAAAAATAGTCGATATGAAGGTTATCTTGTTTTGTCAGATACGTTAAAAGAGGATGCATTACAAGCAGTCAGACTCTTGCAAAAAGAGGGTATTGACAATATAGTGATTCTTTCCGGAGACAAGCAGACTATCGTGAACGAATTTGCTCAACGTTTGGGAATTTCCAAGGCTTATGGAGATTTATTGCCGGAAGATAAAGTGAAATATATTGAGCGATTGAAACAAAAAGGCAAAAATAAAGTAATATTTGTTGGTGACGGCATGAATGATGCCCCAGTGTTGGCTTTGAGCGATGTGGGAATAGCAATGGGAGGCTTGGGAAGCGATGCTGCCATAGAAACGGCGGATGTTGTTATTCAGACAGATCAGCCTTCTAAAGTCGCTACAGCGATACAAGTAGGACGTGCGACCAGACATATCTTGTGGCAAAATATAATGATGGTGTTTTGTATAAAGATTTTTGTATTAATTTTGGGGATAGGAGGTTTGGCTACAATGTGGGAGGCTGTTTTTGCAGATGTAGGAGTAGCATTGATAGCCATTGTTAATGCTGTTAGAATACAGAAATTGATAAAATAGCTAGGATAATGGATGAACAGGCATTATTGGATAAATTGGCATTTCGTGGCATAAAACCTACAGCCATGCGAGTTTTGATTTTGCAAAAGATGCTCTCTTCAGATGAGGCATTGTCATTGACAGATTTGGAAACAAGATTAGATACTGTAGATAGATCTACAATTTTTCGTACGGTCACGCTTTTTTTGTCCCATCATCTGGTGCATGGAGTAGATGATGGTTCCGGGGCTTTGAAATATGCTGTTT
>CAKVCR010000326.1 GCA_934725835.1 uncultured Odoribacter sp. | reverse complement strand
CCTTAGGCTTTGACCACACCATTGTAAATGTCAAAGGGAAATGCGATTTCCGGATTAACGGTAATGCATTCGGCTCAAAATTGGGACGCCCCAATGCTCCATTTGGAGGCAGTTGCGAACCGGGAATAATAATGGTCGCCTATGATAAAAACAAAAATGGATTACCCGATGAAGATGAGTGGTATGAAATCAAAGGAAGTGGCAATTTCACCACAGAAAACGAACCATGGTATTCTTTTGCCAAAGAATACGGCAATGATTTAAATGTATATCGAGATTATGAAATGACCTATTATAGACCAAAATCAGAAAAAAACGACACACAAGGAGAAATAGATAACCCACTATCCTACGTAAGTATTCAAAAATATATCCAATGGAAAGACAACCATAATGGAGAAGGCTATAAAGTAAAAAATGTCTACCATAAGCAAAGCTACTATCCTGCATGGATTCAGGAAGATTCATTGACTTTTCAAGGGATTCGTCTTGCACAAAATGCACTGAACGAAGGGAAATATGTTCCAGGGATTAATGAAGGAAATGTCTATTATGTCCTCTATGCTTTCCGCTATGGTTATGTTGACAATCGTCCAAACCTCGACGACCTTTCCGCCATTGACATTGACTGGGCAATAGACAAAAATGGCGATAAAGTCAGTCTTCCTGGGATTGACTTTGTCAAAATATATAACGGAATCAACCAAGAGAACGGCTGGTTAGGCGAATGCTCAACAGAAGTCGACCAAGGTATAGATCTCCACATGTTAGGCTATAATATAGACACAATCAAAGAATAATGTTTAATCTAAATTTTATTGACATGAACAAATTAACAAAATTAATGATTTTATTATGCAGTTTTACCCTATGGTTCTCTGCATGTAGCGACGACTATGATGACTCACTGATAAAAAAAGAAATCACAGTCATCAAATCTCAATTAGAAAGCCTAAACAACGAAGTAAGACAGTTGAATACAATTGTCAATGCCCTACAGGAGAAAAAAGTAATCACTGATGTAAAAGAAACAGATGCAGGATATGTAATAACATTCAGTGACAACAAATCTATTCTTATTAAACATGGGGAAAACGGGAAAAACGGCTCTAAAGTGGGAGTCGATCTCTTTGAAGGCGTTTACTATTGGACTTTAGACGGAACATGGTTGACAGACAAAGACGGCAATAAACTTCCTGTTTCCGGGCAAGAAGGTACAACACCACAAATCGCCATAGATGAACAAGGCTATTGGACTGTAAATGGAGAACGTGTAAAAACTCCTGATGGTAAAGACGTCAAAGCAGAGCAAATCATTTCTTCGGTAGTAAAAGGAGACAATGAAGTAACATTCGAATTAACCGATGGTTCAACTATTGTTCTGCCATTGAAAAATACATATATACGCTTTGAACAAGATTCTTATACTCTAAGATTCAATCGTCCAAACAGAATTAAGTTTGAATGTTCTGACGATTTAAAAAATTTCAGTTTAATTGAAGTACCTGAATTTTGTATTTCTCTATTCAGCTCAGAATCCAAACAGGTTCAACTTTACCTAAAAGATGATGCTTACGGAAATGGAGAACTTTGTATACGTGCAACAGATGCCAATGGCTATGTATACATGGCAATTGCTTCTGTCAACGTTCCGGGTTCAAACTTGGCAGATCCGAAAGGACTTTACATCTTAAATGAAGGTAGTATGACTACAGAAAACGGTTCACTGATTTATATTGATCCAAAAGGAAATATAAAAGACTACGTTTACCGAGCATCCAACGGCTCTTCTCTAGGAAATGTCGCTCAGGACATGTATATTCATGATGGAGAAGTTTATATCATCTCTCAAAATGGCACAATAAATCCGGAAGGTTCTGTATTTAAGAATGATGGTATGCTAATTATTGCAGATTCCAAAACTATGAAACGGAAAGCCTCATACGAGAAAGAGCTTAGCACAACCTTAAGCTGGCCAACCCATATTGCTGTTTTGGATAAAGAAAATGTATTTATAAGAGACAACAAGGGAATATATGTGTTTAATAGAACAGCCAATACCCTACAATATATCGAAGGCTCTCAAGGAGCAGCCAAACGCCCGATGGCCGTTGCTGATGGCAAAGTGTTTGTTGAAAGCTCTGGGAAAATACTAGTATTACAAAAAGGTTCTACCACTATATTAAAAACCATCAGTATGTCTGGATTAAGTGGCATCGTAAAAGCACCAGACGGACATATATATGCATCAACTGCCGCTTCTGGCGACACTCCAGCAAGCATCGTAAAAATAAATGCCAAGACCTACGAAATCATTAAGAAAAGTGAAATAACAGAAAAAGATTTCACTTTAAAAGGCACCTTTGCAGCTTCTGCAAACTTCTCGGTAAAAGCTGATCCTGAAGGAGACAAAATTTATTATAGTGGAGTTGGTACAAAAATTTGGAGACACAATTTTAAAACCGGAGAGTCCAAAATGCTTGTCGATGTCAATGTGGTACAGCCTGGATTCACTCAAACATACAACACTATTGCAGTACATCCTATCACAGGGAAAGTTTATCTAAACCGTTTAAAAGGATTCAGTCTCCAATACTTAATCAATAGAATTTGCGTATTCAACGATGAAGGTGATTCACTTACTCTAGAAAGAACTTACGACGACTACACTCGTTTCCCGGCCGGAATATTCTTCCCGAGTCAATTTGACGAAATCCCATTACAGTAAACTGTAATAAACAAGGAAGGTGTGTCAAAATGCACACCTTCCCCAATATCAATAGGTATTCTGTTTAATTAATCCCAAACTACTTTCTATTTCCGTATTATGTATTCATCGCCTCTTGAAACAGCCCCAGGTGGGCCTGACACTCAGCTTTAGTCAAAATCATCTCTGCCACTTAGTAAAAAAAATCATTACTCCAACAGCTTTTGCATTTTATCTCCGCCTGCAACTTCATACACTTTCAACTGCTTAACGTCTGCACTCACCTTATAATCACCCTTCTCCCCAAAAATAGGTAAACGTAAACGTGTATTCAATACTTAAAATACTTCTCAATCATATTCTTAAGCTGATTCTATGACAGGTTTGCTATACCCATTGATTCATTCTGCGAAAATATACGCTCTGCTAAATTTGCCAATGATTTGATATCTATTTTTTCGGCCTTACGCTCTCTTGAAACCTCAGGCAAAAATTCCAAA
>CAKVCR010000325.1 GCA_934725835.1 uncultured Odoribacter sp. | reverse complement strand
TGCTGCAATTCCATGCCGGAAAGATTGCCATTACGGTATTTTTCAAGCTGGATATTATAAGTTCGTTCTGCATTTTCCACTCCCTTACGCTGGATTTCCACCTGATTCAACAACACCGGCAGCCGATGACACACTTGTCTGATATCAAGAATGATAGTCTTACGTTCTTCTTCAAAATTCAGTTCAGTTGCCTCTATTCCCAACTCTGTAGATTTTACACGTGCACGCTTGGCTCCCCAATCAAATATAGGAATTGACAATGTCAAGCCTATTTGCTCATTATCCGTCGGATTATCGTATACATCCTTCACTTTACCGGACAGAGCATCCAGACCGACACGAGCAGAAAGGCTACCGCGAAATTCATTGTCCGCTTTTGTCCGCACAAGTGCAAACATATTTTTCTCTACCGTAATCTGCCGTTGGCGGATTTCAGTACGAAGTTCCAAGCCATGACGTACCGCCTCTTCCACATCCACCAACACCGGCAAAATCTCAATATTGGGCAGCAAAACGAAATCACGATCCAAAGCCATACCGACAAGCAATTTAAAGCGGTCTTTAGCATCCTTAAAAGCAATCTGTCGGTTATTAAAAGTTGCCTCTGCCATTGCCAGATTCACCTCTGCCTGATATTGTTCCTCACGAGGCACCAACCCCGCTTCGGCTTTCCTGCCGATAATCTCTGCATTCTTTCGTTGGTTTTCCACCTCGTCACGGGCTATCTGAAGATCCTTCTGCGACTGATATACACTATAAAAACTTGTCGTTACATTCTTCTCTATATTCAACTGCTGCAGAGTAAAATTCAATTGTGCGCTTTCAAGACTTAACTCCAATTCCCTCAGCTGCATTTTTGTTCGGTTATAAGTGAATAACGGCTGTTCCAGCCGGAGAGACAGATTATGATTATACGATATATTCTTACCGCCGGATGTCTGATTGGAGGCATTCTGCCAGGAAAAATCATTATACAAACCGATTGATCCGTCCGTCCATTTTATCGGCTGCAAGATTCCCAATGATGCCGATGCACTCATATTTTCACTGGAATACCAGGCGCTGTTATACGAATCATAGACATTGCGTCGGGAATATGTGAACGGATTGGCATTCAAAGTAAACTGCGACTTCAAGGAAGCCTTCTGTGCTTTCAGGTTAAGTTTCTGCTGTTCCAGACTGATTTTGCTTTGAACCAGAGCCGGGCTATGCTCAAAAGCTATCTCCAGCGTCTTTTCCAACGTAAGCAACTCCTGTGCTGACAACGAAAAAGCCGGCAGCAACAACACACTTAAACAAAAAATCCTGTATATCATAGTTGTGTATTTTGATAGGTTTCTATTTTTTCTTTCATCTCTGCTTTCATCTCCTTGATTGCTGCAGACATAACTTTAGGCCGTCTCTCTATCACACGATGTGCTGTCTGCAAAGCTTTTTCAATATCACCACTTTCAAAATAAAGATTTGCCAATAGGTAAATAGGATATAGGCGGTGAGGTAGCATTAAGCTGGCATACACAAAACATTTTTCTGCCTGCTTGTAATCGCCCATGGTCTGATGATTCTTGCCTATAATATTCCAAAACATGGGATCAGAACTCTTTTCTGCACCTTCGTGCATAATTATATTGCTTTGTTCGTATTTTCCTGTTTTTGATAGACATTGTCCATATTCAAACAGAAAACGAGGGTCTTCCCGCAAACACGGATAAAGGCGTTGATAGTTGTCTACAGTCCCTTCATAAATTGCCATATTATAATAAGTTTGTTCTTCTTTCCAGGCTTCAATTGATTTTTGTTGCTCTCGCCACTTAAACACAGTCCAAATGATTGGCAAAAGAAGAATAACAGACAATATAATTATCATTAGGTAATTACCTCTTTTATAGAATAATTGTCTGTTATTTCCGCACATAGCAAGCAATAAAACTAACAAAAGCATATGCTGCCATATACTGAATGGGTATGAAAAACATGCAAACGCCAACAAGGCAGACAAACTACCCACGGCGCCCCACTGTCGATACTTGTATGCCAGTCGAAAAGCGGAATAAAGAATCCCAAGAAACAGAAACAACCCTATAAGACCTGTTTCTGCTGCTATTTGTAAAAACTCATTGAAAGCATACTCGGGCGAGCCAGCTAGATATTCTTCCTGTTCAGTAGCTTCTCCGGAAGCAAAATAATCAGCTTGAGCTTTACCGTAAGCTCCGCTAAAACGTCCGACACCAACACCAAACCATGGGTGCTCCGCTATAATACGAGTCGTTACCTTCCACATCAACAGCCTTCCATCTGCAGAATCTTTCTTTAAATAGTAGATGCCTAAGCATAGAGCAACAACCAATAAGCCAAGTATACAAAAACTTGGTACAGTCATTTTTTTATATTTTGCAATAAGTTGTCTTAGTCGGTCGTATAATTTGTAATATTTAGCCAATACTACACCGCTACCTAAAATTGCAGCCAGCCATGCAGCCCTACTCATCGTTGCTGGAAGAATACTCAAAAACAATAACACGCCGGCATTACATAATAAAATCATCGGCAATCGAAACCATTTATTTTTAATTGATGATTTCTGTAGAAAAAATTGCAATAGTAAAGGAAGAATTGTTGCTAAAAAACCTGCATAAGGTCCGGGATTTTGAAAAGAACCGGTGAGTTTATATAAATAATTGTTGGAATCTGCATAGCCATATAATTGCATACAACCATAAAAAGCTTCGTAAACACCCCAACAAATAATGCTCAATTGTATGAAATTATAGATAAAGGGACTGCGAAGAAATAATAATCTAATAAATAAATAAATGACAATGCTGATAGTTATATAAGATAATAGGTGTGTTTTTGTTTCACCTAATGACGAGTGTAGCAAATTTACTGCTAAATAAAATTCAAAAAGAATTATTAGTATGATTATTAAATGAGATTTTGTATGTTTATTTTTAAATTTTACCATGATAATATAAACCATTATTCTTTAATTCCAAGCATATAAATATTTATATGCTTAATAAATACTTATCTCTTTATGTAATAAAATCTATGTTTTAGCATTGCAAATGCATGAGTTATGAACTCATTCTTCGTAAATACAAATCTTGAATGGCTTTATTTCTAATAGGATCTCCAATTAATAAGATTTTATTAAGGGAATCAAGTAAAAATGTATGATACCTAAAATCTAATGAGATGTTATTAAGTTCACCTATGCGATTGTTTGAGTCATATA
>CAKVCR010000324.1 GCA_934725835.1 uncultured Odoribacter sp. | reverse complement strand
GAGCATCGTCCTATGCTCTATTCCGACCTTGTTCTCAGCGGAAAGTTGTACAGCTATCTGGCTGACATTGACACTCAGGCACGAAACAAACTCTATCTGCTTGTAACACAGCTGGCAGAGAAAGAGGGTATCAATGAGCAGCTGAAAGCGCAGGATCAGATGGCGTGGGTTGGAGCCATGAATAACATCCGAAATCGGGCAGAGGAAATCATCCTCCAAGAGCTGATCTATGGGGAGGGTGCCGTATGAGACTTCTTGAAGAATTTTGGTATGGCAACATTGAACCGACCGAATACGACACAAACGCCTGCAAGGAATACAAGGAAGTGCTTCACCTGATTACCCGAAATGAAGAAAAGCTTCAGGCAACCATGACGGATGAACAGAAAGAACTGTTCTCTCGATATACGGACGCCGTTCGTGAGTATCAGACCATGGCAGAGTGCCTACTGTTCCAGAATAGCTTTAAGTTGGGTGCCAAGATGATGCTGGAGGTTATGAGTGAATAAGAATTTTTTAGAACAAAGCATCTACAGCGATGCTATCTCTTTAATTGGCGGCACATCGGAAGAGATTGAAATATCATTGCCAGAAGAGAAAAGCTGTATCGGACAGTACGGGCGACTCCATAAGGAATATCTTAGAAAAAATCATCCCGATATTTATTTCGAATTAGTTCATGCAGATACATTATGGACTTATTTAGCCGACATAAACGGCCAAGTTCAAAGAGCGATTCAAATATTATCTGACAGCGAGCACTCAAATTCAGATTATGAACAAGAGAGGCAAAGAATTATTTCTAAGCTGATATACAGTATCAAACCATCCAGATAAAATGACAAGAGGGCTGCATATCAAACATGCAGCCCTCTTGTCCTAATTGCTTAGGTTGAGAGTAGCACGCTTTCAATTCCGGAAGTAATATTACGTGCAAATGTGTAAATCCCACCTTTTTCCCTCATTGAGCCAAATGAAGCCTGAATTACATGAACCATCACATCTTTTATGTAATATGTAGAGCATTTTTTGACTTCTCCAGGTATCTCTGTGGGCGTATCCATAGGATATACTAATACTATTTCTTTGGTATCGGTCGCACTACAAAATGCAAATGCTTCATACAGATCATCTCTCTCAATTTCTCCAGTTGAGGAGTTTTTGAGCAATTTATACTTTGCATCGACCAAATAAAGTGGAAGCATCTGATTTTCTTCAGTCATTACTTCAATATCTGGAAACACATTGACTATATATCTATTGGCAGTTGTTTCTTTATACCCGAAAGATATGCTATTTTGTGGGAAAACTTTGCGGGTAATGTTACCCAGGCGAACGCCAGTAGTTATCAGCCATTCCCACAATTTCCATGTATCAACAACAAAGCCCGGCGCAACAAACCGTCCGGTATCATAGGATGACCCTAATCCTTGAACAATGTCAAATGACAGATCATAGGCTTGTTGCCACTCCTTATTTCGTGGTGGGACAGATAATTTTTGCTTGGACGGCAAGCCTTGCCTGCCAAATTCAGAAATAGCAGTCGATAGAATATTCTTCACTTGTGGATCGCTCGTGAATGGCTGAACAATTCGCATTGCTTCTCGTATTGTAGCATTATATGCATTCAGCCGGTCAAAGCGAATCCTGGACTGCTCAACTCCGTCGGGATGGCGTTCAAAAAGGGCAGATAATTCTATATCACCATCAATAGCATGATCCCAAAATCGTTCTTTCCTATATTTTCTAATCGGCTTTCTCCTGCATTTCAGATATTCACTTGCTAAAATGCGACCAGCAATTTCGTATAACGAGTTCAGGTATGATGTTGATGAAGTAATCCTTTCTGCTGTCAAAATGCTACCATGCTTTGATAAAGTCGAAAGTAAATATATAGTTTCCTTCCAATCAATAGTGGTATCATTCCCTAAAAATTTCGGGATTACTTCTATTTCTACATTATTCGTTAACTGAATTACACCAGAGATACCCAGCGCTCTTAAACGCCCATTTGAAATCTGAAGAGCATCTCTATTTGTCTTTAGGTTTGCAGATATTCTCTTATTTGCCTGTTGGACTCCGCCATATACTTCATCAAAGTCAGCGGTATGATGAAATATAGAATTAAGTTGAACTCCTGCGGAGTATTCAACTATCTTAATCTTCATTGTGTACGACTCGCAATCGCTCGATAGAGATCAAAAATATTACCAGCATTCACTTCGCTGCAGGTCAATACTGGTTTGGTCTCATCAGCAAAATGGAGCTCCTCTAAATTATAGGGAGATAATGGGGAGGCAGCATTAACAAGATATGCAATGGAAACGCTATCGCCAAAAAACAGCTCTTCAATATGAGAATATATCATTTCCCATGCTTCGCATATAAATTGTACTGCTGCATCTTTACTTGCATCCTTGGGATTGGTAGACAGAAAGACTCCTTGCCCTAATTGATATTCTTTACCTCTGCCTATACAAATGAGTCCATTTAGCTTTTCCAATGCCCTGATTGCAACATTGTAAGCATCAGTGGCCGAAGCACAGCTTTCTGGTAAGGGCTGCGTTTTATCTACAGAAAACCTCTCGTATAAAACATCATAATTGGGTGTTAATTTATAACTTTGCCACCTACGCATAAATGCAACGTCCAACGGGGCAACAGATGCATCTGCTTGATTCATAGCCGCAAGGATATATAGGTTAGGAGAAAAGGCGTATTCCATCATTTGCCCATCTACAGGGTTAATAATCTCAAAAAACTGTGTTGCAACGTTTGGAGTATTGTCCTCGTTTAGACGCTTATCACTTTCAATTGCTACAATGCTTCCGCCAAAAACTTCAATAGCTGGGCCACGGTTGATTTCGTCAATAATAAGCAATGCGGCGCTATTTTCCTGCTTGGCAAATTCATTCGCTCTGTACAAAATGCCTTCATTCACACAGTAACCGCCAGTAGCACCAAGAACCGGCACAATACCTGTTAAAAAATCACGATATTTTGAGTTTTGATGAAGTGTGGTGCGGAAAACCTTTCGATGTTGCTTGTTAAGCATCGAAAGATTCAAACCGTTCGGTGCTGCAACAGCAGGAATAGGAATCCTCGCACCGTGAACATGCGATGGCTGAGCAATTCGTGTGCCCCCATTGAGAAAGGCTTCAGCAACCTCGTTCATGATTTTGGATTTTCCTGTTCCTGGAGCTCCCATTAACAAAACATTTTTCTTACTATCTAAAAGCTCTAATAA
>CAKVCR010000323.1 GCA_934725835.1 uncultured Odoribacter sp. | reverse complement strand
GTTTCTGCATATTCTTGTATCCCAAGCGAAAATTGTCTACTACCATAGTAATAAGGAGTCTCAAAACCAGAAGTCTGAGTTCCATTATAAGCTTCAATTGTATACAAACCAGCAGGAATAGCAACAATCGAAGGCATTTCAGAATACTTATTCCATTTTTGGTCGTATACTGTATTCTTCAATGTCGTTCCATGAATTCTTACAACAAAGTCTTTCACATCAACAGACCCACTCCCTGCTTTAGATACGATTTCAAAATCACCAACAGCGCCTAACATCACAGAAAAATGCCCCATCTCCGCTTCACTAAAATCCTCATTAAGTTTAGGATCCTTTCCGCATGCACTTAACAACAAAGTCAATATCAACAACAAACTCCCAAAGTTTAATACTTTTTTCATAGTTATATGTGTTTTATAATTATTCGTGAATTAATTTAATATACAAGAGAAACATCGTCAACTGTCAAAATACTACCAATGTGCCGAGAATCTCCATATCCTCCAAAAGCTCTAACATTCCCCTGAACCGCTTCAGTAGCAGGTTTTTCCGCATCTGTCGACAAAAATACGAGAGATAAACTTGCAGCTTTGGCAAAAACAGTATAAACGATATCAAAATGTCCTAACTGCCATTTATCAACAGATTGCACAATTCTTAACTCACCCTTACCAATGACGTTACCTTGAGCATCTTTTACTTCCGCATAAACTTTGGTAGTTTCTGCATTATAAGAATAATAACGATAATAAAATTCTACAGCCATTGGTCTCGAAGTAAATAAATGTCCGTATTGTTCCGTGTGAGAAGATAAATCATATGAACCTATATACAAACAGCCTGCTGTATGGTACTGACTATTCTTATTCGCCACAGTCCAATTATTCTTTCCCCAACCGACCGTTGCTATTTCCATCGCTGAAATTCCACCATGACAATCCATAGATAGCTTTTTGCCGGCATAATCATTCAAATGTTTTGTTGCAGTCCAAGAAGCTTTACTTGTCGGAACAGTTCCAGGATAAGCTCCATAAAACCAAGAATAATCTGCCAATGCTTGTGTTGTTGTTCTATTTCGTGTATTCCAATAAGGATTTGTCTCACCTGATTTATAGGGATAAAAAGCGTATATCTCGCGACCTCCCATTGGTGTTTTTTTCCAAACCATCTCTTCGCTCCACTCCTCCATGTCTCCATTGGGCACCTGCAATTCCTCTTCTGTTGTAGCCGTACCTGCCAACAATACATGTTCACCTAAACGAATACGGATTTGATATGCTGTATTAGGCATTAATCCCACACCCATACATTCATAAACCCCATTATTATTCTTGAGTTCTGTTGTTAAAGAACTCCATGTTTCTCCTTGCAATACTTCCACCACTGGCTTATGGACTTCAGACTGATATTTAATATTATAAATTGCACGGCGAGCAAATACATTCGCATCACTTACGTCCCCTTCAAAACTAAAAATCGGAGGATTGACTACCACATCCAATACTCTATTTGTTGATTGACCGAAACAATCATAAGCAACTATCGTAAAGGAGGCTTTTGTTGAACTTTCTGCAGGTGTAGTCATTAATTTCACCACATTGTCAAAACGTACCCACACCATATTTTTAATCGCATCATTTGTATTCAGTTCTTCACTCCATTCCAAGCCATAGTTAGTCAATATTGACTTTTGCTCCGGAGTCAAATTCATTAAATCCACCTCAGCTGGCCATCCTTTATCAATCAACACTTGACACGATGTCTGTAATTTCAAATTCGTTAATCCCGCCATAGAACTCACAGTAAACATCGCTTTTTTGTGAACACCTTCACTGGTTTCTACGGTTCCATTCATCACATCATTTCCTGTCAAAGTTACCGATGGCGCTTTTTTAGGCAAATACATCGGTGGCAATTCTATATCTACAGGAATTTCAATCGTTGATGAATCTGTAGAAATAGTAACACCAGACAACGCCCCATTTGAAGATTTCACTTTCAAGGTTAAGTTATAAAATTCCTGACCTTTTACAGAAGCGATTGCAGCAGGATAAAATTCTCTATAAAACTCCTCTCCTCTGATTTTCAATCCAAAACGCATTCGTAATTTTCCAGGCTTAAAATAGCCAGCTCGCTTCTCATTTTTTAAGAAACGCAACGAATCTCCTTCTGTTTTGATGTCTACAAAATAATCTGAATAATCAAAATCAAAACTCTCATGAAAAGTAACTGCAACTTTAGTCGCAGCTCGTACAGCCACAATGGTTGTATCCAAATTGGCTCCCTCTTTTAATGTGAGTTTACATTCCCCATAATAGAATGACTCATCAAACATCGGAAGTTTTTCTTCAGAGCCACACCATGTCACCAACTTATAACTACCTGGCACAACCTTTATTAATTTTGGCAACTCTGAATATTTCCAAGTTTTTAATACTTCCGATTTCGTATTCTCTATACGAATATTAAAACTCTCCAACGTTGGATTATCTACTCCTGTACGAGTTAACGCCACTTCATGTTCTGTAAAATCAGCCCGCACTTTCAAAGCAAGCGAGCAATCCTCTCCTAATAAATCCGTTTGTTCCTTACGACATGAAAAAAAAGAGAAGGCTATCAACAACAAAAAAAAGCCCCATTTTGTAAACTGCATAGTCAAAACTAATAATTAAGTAATATAGCTGTCGTTATCAAAAAAACAACATCAAAAATTAAGTTGCTAATTTAAAACAACTCACATTAATTACCAAATATTAGATTAGAAATATTCTAAAAAACTGTAGACCATATTCTATTCCTACGAAGAAATGTTCTTTACATAAAGTGAAATGCTAAATAATAAAACTTCCATTACAGTACCATTAGTATCAATAGCACAAACCCCAAAACAACAAACACCAACAACAACTTCCAAAACCACTTCACCCACACTTCATAAGGAATTCGGGCAATTCCCAAAGCACCAACCAATACCGCTGAAGTTGGAGTAATCATATTGGTAAATCCGTCCCCAAACTGAAAAGCCATCACAGTTGCCTGACGCGAGATACCAATAACATCCGAAAATGGAGCCATGATAGGCATAGTCAACGCAGCTTTAGCAGAACCCGAAGGTATTACTATATTTATCAATGTCTGAATCATATACATAACACCTACAGAAATTACCTTCCCGGCATCTCCCATCAACGAAGCCAAAGCATGCAAAATAGAGTCTATGATTCGTCCCTCATGCAACACTTGAATAA
>CAKVCR010000322.1 GCA_934725835.1 uncultured Odoribacter sp. | reverse complement strand
AAAAACAATAAAAATAGAAGATGAAGCACCAGAAGGAACAACACTAAAAGAAATTATAACAGCAGGAGGAAGTAAAATAGGCGAAAAAGGTGTTGTATGGGAAAATGTAACATTAAATCCAGGAGATAGTAAAACATTTGAATTTAGTGTAACAGTAAATAACTTACCAGAAAAAGAATATGGTAATACAATAAAGAATACAGCAAAAGTAGATGAAGAAGATACAAATGAAGTAACAAACAAAGTAGTAAAACCACATATAACAAGGCTAAAAGAAAACAACCCAGTAGAAACAAACAATTTACATGAAGGAGATACAATAACATATAAAATTACAGCAGGAAATGATGGAACAGAAGCAAAAACAATAAAAATAGAAGATGAAGCACCAGAAGGAACAACACTAAAAGAAATTATAACAGCAGGAGGAAGTAAAGTAGACGAAAAAGGTGTTGTATGGGAAAATATAACATTAAACCCAGGAGATAGTAAAACATTTGAATTTAGTGTAACAGTAAATAACTTACCAGAAAAAGAATATGGTAATACAATAAAGAATACAGCAAAAGTAGATGAAGAAGATACAAATGAAGTAACAAACAAAGTAGTAAAACCACATATAACAAGGCTAAAAGAAAACAACCCAGTAGAAACAAACAATTTACATGAAGGAGATACAATAACATATAAAATTACAGCAGGAAATGATGGAACAGAAGCAAAAACAATAAAAATAGAAGATGAAGCACCAGAAGGAACAACACTAAAAGAAATTATAACAGCAGGAGGAAGTAAAGTAGACGAAAAAGGTGTTGTATGGGAAAATATAACATTAAATCCAGGAGATAGTAGGACATTTAAATTTAGTGTAACAGTAAATAATTTAGCAAGAAAAGAGTATGGGGCAACAATAAAAAATACAGCAAAAGTAGATGGAGAGGATACAAACGAAGTAATAAACCATGTTATAAAACCACATATTACAAGATCAAAAATAGCATGGCCTATATTTGGAAAATTACATGAGAATGATGAAATAACATATATGATTTTTGCAGGAAACAATGGAACAGAAACAAAGATTATAGATATTTCAGATGAAATTCCACTTGGCACAACATATGTTCAAAACACAGCAGATAATGGAGGAGTTTATGTAACAGGAAAAAAATCAAAAATAATATGGAAAAATGTCACATTAGCTCCAAATGATGTAAAAATGTTTACATTTAAAGTAAAAATAAATAAATTACCAGAGGGCGTTTATGAAGCAACAATAAAGAATATTGCAATAGTAGATGGAGAAAATACAAACGAAGTAAATCACGAAGTGGTAAAGCCACATATAACAAGGTTAAAGACAAACAATCCAGTAGAAACAGAAAATTTGCATGAAGGAGATACAATAACATATACAATTACAGTAGGAAACGATGGAGCAGAAGCAAAAACAATAAAAATAGAAGATGAAGCACCAGAAGGAACAACACTAAAAGAAATTATAACAGCAGGAGGAAGTAAAGTAGGCGAAAAAGGTGTTGTATGGGAGAATATAACATTAAATCCAGGAGATAGTAGAACGTTTGAATTTAGTGTAACAGTAAATAACTTACCGGAAAAAGAATATGGTAAAACAATAAAAAATACAGCAAAGGTAGATGGAAAAGACACAAATGAAGTAACAAATCATGTTGTAAAACCACACATTACAGCAGAAAAGGTAAGCAATCCAAAAACAGGTTCTACAGTAAAGTACGGAGAGATTATCACTTATACAATTAAAGTAAAAAATGACGGAACAGAGACAAAAACAGTGGATATTACGGATAATATACCATTAAATACAGAATTTGATAGTGTTCAAGACCAAGGTACTACAATAACAAATAATGGAAAAGTTACAGGAGTAAAATGGACTAAAACAATTCCAGCAAATACAACAACACCTATAACAGTAAGCTTTAAAGTAAAAGTAACAGGAAATGTAGCACAAAAAATTGAAAATAAAGCAATAGTAGATAATGAAGAAACAAACAAGACAGAACACGAAATAGTGAAACAAATTGCTGTTGAAGCTTCTAATAATCCCGGAAAGAATATTGTAATAATACTAGATCTATCATCATCAATGATAAAAGTTCCAACAGAAGGATTGGATAAATCTGAGTATAGATATGAAAATGAATATGGTAATACAGCATTAAAATATGTATATGCAAAAGATAGGGCTGGAAGTATAGAAAGAAGTAATAGTAATTTAGCAAAAGCAAAAATAGCATTAAAGAGATTTGCAGAGGAAGTATTGAAAAATAGTAGCAGTGATAATAAAATTACTTTAATAAGCTTTAATTACCAATCATATGATCAAGCAAAAGCAGCTATACAAAAGGAACCAAACTGGTATCATGATAGGTTTGAGGATTTAAAAGCACATAATGAAATACATCCATATGTTGGTGTTAGAACAATTGTAGAGACAAAAAATTATAATGAGTTCGTAAATAAAGTTGATAATATAAGAATAAGAGCAGAATACTTATTAACAAACATGGTAGCAGGAATTAAAGCTGCAGAAAGTAAAGTTGCAGACTTAAAAGCAGAAGGAAAAGATATAGATGTTATATTCTTTGGGGACGGAAAACCATCACTACCAACAGAATATGGGGCAAAAGTAGGATTCTATGATAAAGATACAACATATTCAAAGATAAAAGAATCAGGAGAGAATATTAGAAAAAATGGAGCAAAACTTTATACATTAGAATTTTTAGTAACAGAAAAACCAGAATATACTGCAATAGCAAAAGAAGCATTTAAGAATATGACTGGTGGAGTAAAAACACAAGATAATAAAACAAGGTTTAGCGCAAATACAGAGAATGTAACAAATAAATTAATAGAATTAGCTAGAACTGTGGATTCTAATAAAAATGATAATATAGCAACAGATAAAAATGGATTTGCAACTATTAAAATTCCAACAGGAAAAGAGCTAAGAATTAGCGAAAAAACGAAAGTACAATTATATGTATCAGGAAGTTTAGTAGGAGAATATGACACAATTGACAAAATAAATAATTCAGGAAAATTAACATATAATAATGCAGAAAAATGCTTTAGAATTGATGCAAAAAAATATGAAGCAGGAAGTAGCATTGAATTAAAATATTATTTTAAATAAAACTAAAAGCAAGGAATTAAAATTCCTTGCTTTATATATACAGAGGGGTTGTATTAAATAAATATTAACAC
>CAKVCR010000321.1 GCA_934725835.1 uncultured Odoribacter sp. | reverse complement strand
TGACAAAAGAAATTGCTCACGTGCAACATTTAAAAGTGGACGAACAGAAAATGACGGTAAGTGAAATATTGGATAAATATTTAAACGATACAGGCCTGACATATGCTATTTCGGGTAATGCCATTGTAATAAAAGTCCGGTCTACAGAGAAAAACCCAAAGACCCTGGCCCTTAAGGGTTTTGTCCAAGATGTAAAAAAACGTCCGATGCCGGGAGTGACAGTGCATTTGGCCGGAACGATGGTAGGAACATCCACAGACTCTCGTGGATGGTTTCATTTGACCTTACCCGTTGACAACGGTCAGCTGGAATTTTCTTTTGTCGGTTTCAAAAAGGAGGTTTTAAATTTCACGGCACAAACAGCCAAAGACACGTTACGTGTAGCCATGAAGGAGGATGTCCAAGCGATGGACGAAGTGGTTGTGACAGGTTATGGAAATGTGTCAAAGGGGAATTATACCGGAGCTTCAACAACTGTGCAAGCCAGAGATGTCATGATGGCAGGAGTTTCCACTATCGACCAGATGTTACAGGGAGTCGTTCCCGGAATGCTGGTAATGAACGGGACAGGAATGGTCGGCGCGACACCGAAAGTACGTGTTCGAGGAACTTCCACCCTATTGGGTAGTCAAGAACCGGTTTGGGTTGTAGACGGAGTGATACAACGAGACCCGCAGCCATTTAATTCTGCAGACAATTTTAAATTTTCCGTTGATGCAGACGATATCAAGCAATTGGCAGGAAATGCGATTTCATGGTTAAACCCTAATGACATTGAAACAATCACAGTACTAAAGGATGCTTCTGCCACAGCCATTTATGGCTCTCAAGCAGCGAATGGTGTGATTGTAATCACGACTAAAAAAGCAACGGCGGGAAAAATTCAGGTAAGCTACAGTGGAGATTTCTCTATAGGACAACGTCCCCATTACGGTTTGTATGATTTGATGAATTCGGCAGAACGAATGGAACTTTCTAAAAACATATATGAAGAACGCAGGACATTCCCATCGGGAACATTACTACTGCCGATTGGATATGAAGGGCTTTTGGCCAAATATCTGAATAAAAAAATCACAGTAGAAGAAATGAATGTCGAATATCAAAAAATGGCCAAAGAAAACACCGATTGGTTTGATTTACTCTTCCGGAATTCATTTAACCACTCTCACAATTTGAGTATCAATGGAGGTTCTAACAATATTCAAAACAGGACTTCATTTGGTTTTGGTCAAGACAGAGGCGAAGCCAAGGGGAATGATATGACTCGTTTTACGGTAAGTTCCAATACGATGATTAAGCTTTTTGATTGTCTGGTTGTTAATATGCTGCTAAATGGAAGCGTGAGAGAGGTAAACGGTTTTGCTTATGGAGTAGATCCTTTTGGTTATGCCTATAATACATCCCGGGCGATTCCTGCCTATAATGAGGATGGTTCATTTTACTTCCACGAAAAAGAGGGGGGAAACAGTCCTGTAATAGCCGGGAAACGTATTTATAACTATAACATCCTAAATGAAAAAAAGAATACCGGCAGTGAAAGTAGGACCAGAAACTGGGGAGCTACGTTGGATTTAAAATGGAATATATTGCCCTGTCTGGAGTATCAGGGTGTATTTGCTTACTCATCATCTTCATCCGACTCGAAACAGTATGCTACAGAGCAATCGTTCTACATAACACAACACCGAGGGTATGAATATGATTATTTTGCTCCCTCTGCAAATGAAATAAGCTGGAGTCCGCTACCAAGAGGAGGTATTTTGAGCACCGGACTGACAAATGTACAGACGATTATGGCAAGAAACAGCCTTGTCTATCATTCAACCTACCGAGACAAGCACCAAGTTACGATACAATTGGGTGTTGAGACAAATTCTGTGAAAACGAAAGGTGAAACAAATGTCCGCTATGGCTATTTACCGGAGCGGGGAGAAACTTTTGCAAAGCCTCCGGTTACCTACTATTCTCCATCCTGGGGAAGCAAGCAAGACAATTCTGTCTTTGCACAGGGTAGCCATACTGTAGTCAACCGAATAGACAATCAATTCAGCACGTATGGCATGGCTGTTTATTCTTATGACAATCGCTATGTTGTGAATTTTAATGGTCGTTATGACGCTTCAAACCGCTTCGGTCAAGATAAAAACAAGCGTTTTCAACCGACATGGTCTGCCGGTGCGAAATGGAGAATAGCCAATGAATCCTTCTGGAGAGACCGGTGGTGGTTTAATAATTTGGACTTATACGGTTCGTACGGTTACCAAGGGAATGCCGTAAGTTCTGTATCTCCATATCTGATAGCCCGATATACCTATGTTTCCATGTTTGACAATCATGGTTTGCAAATCGTGTCTACGCCTTATCCTGATTTAGGCTGGGAAAAGACAAAGACCTGGAACGTCGGATTGACTGCCGCTTTTTTGGAGAACCGACTGAATTTTACATTCAACTATTTCAAAAAGAAAAGCGAAGTTCTTTCTTCCCGCGCCATTCCCTATGAAAACGGAGTGGGCGAAGGAATCGTTTTTGGCTCGACAATGGGAAATAAAGGATATGATTTTGTAATAAATGTAACTCCTGTCAGAACAAAATCTTTGACATGGCAACTTTCATTAAATACTTCTATCACACGGAACAGTATCGAGAAAAATGAACGGGTCAATTACTTAAATGAGTATTTGAACGGGAGCTGTTTTGTAGATGGTCGTCCGTTTTCAACCTTTTACTCACATATTTTTAGCGGCTTGGATTCCAGATATGGTCAACCCGAGTTTAAAAATATGGACAAGAAGAGTGTGGAAAATGTAACTGACATCCTGGTGGAAAGCGGTAAGTTTACTCCTGATTTTTCAGGCGGATTGAATACAATGGTGAAATACCGTAACATTTCTTTGTATGCTCTTTTTGCCATACAATGGGGAGGACATCGCAGACTACCGAATTTATACGACACCGGACTGACGGTACTGGGAGGACTGCCACGACCGGAACAAAACGCTTCAAAAAAACTGATAAACCGCTGGAAACGTCCGGGCGACAAGTCTCAAATACCCTCTTTGCCGGGAACAGGATATGATCGAATAAACTATCCTATCGTCACAAGTATAGGCGAAAGCAACATAAGGAATAATCGCTATGCAATGTATAATCAATCTAATGTCAGGGTTGCAAATACTGATTTCATCCGTTGTCGCCAACTCTCTTTAAGTTATGATTTTGAAGGTGAATGGAAAGAAAAAATAGGTATACGGCAA
>CAKVCR010000320.1 GCA_934725835.1 uncultured Odoribacter sp. | reverse complement strand
AAAGTACAGAAATTCTTGATTTTACCCTTGCTTTTTCTTTATTTTCGTGTATACTATTGTTATAGCGAGGTGATTTTCTTGAAATATGAGATCGGCAGCAGAATTCGTATGTACCGCAAAGAAAGCGGACTGACACAGGAGCAGTTGGCTGATAAAATAAACGTTACCAAGAGCAGAGTGTCGAACTGGGAGCAGGGAATCAACCGTCCCGACGCGGATATCTTAGCCGATATCTGCCGCGCACTGAATGTGCCGCCCAGCAATCTTTTGGATGTACATTTGTCGGCGGATGATTTAAGCGACAGGGAAAGAAAGGTCATACAGGCGTACCGAAGCAAAACAGAGGTACAGCAGGCGGTTGATATTCTGCTCGGGATAGAAAGTAACTGAGTATCCAGCCGCAAACCGGGCGATACATGGAAGATTCGGGGAGAGCGGCGGCTCTCCCTTATTTTATATATACAGAGATAACCCCGCCATGCTGCGCCTGAGAATCGGCTGTGTCAATGTTTAACCTTATATAATATTGAAGCACAAAAAACGTTCTGTTTGCTGTACCCGACGCCGAAAAGCGGTTAAAACGTTTGGCGCGGTTTTCGCAGAGGGTGCCATCTGACTTGGATGAAAACAGTTTTGTTCCGTGCTTATTGATGATACAGAACAACACTGTGTTTTATTCAAGGAGGATACGATATGAAAAGATTCAGAAATTCGGTTAAAGCGGCAAGAAGCATTCGCACGAGCAGCTGCGTGTTCACGCCTGACGAGGTTGCCCAGCTTCTTATGCAGATCGATGAACTGCAAGGGTATGACATTTCATTTGAGGAAACCGAGGACGGCGCGGCGCAGTTCACCATCGGAGATTCGGTCTACAGCGTTATGGATATTGCGTCGGTACTCTGAACGGCGTTTATATATAAAGAAAGCCATTGAAACCGCTTTTGCAGTTCCAATGGCTTTTGCTTTGGCTATGACATTGATCGGAGTATTAAAAATACCGTCATAATCGTCATATCTCCATTAAAAGACAACATCATCCGCGTCTGTGTCATCCTCGGTTTTCTCAGTCATGCGGACAGGCGGATGAACTCCGTCAAATCGGACTGCGTAATGACAGTATGACGATACTGGAGGTATTTTTTCATTTTTCAGAACGATCTCTGTGCCGTTCGTTTTGGATATAGTCCGAAATGAAATGCCTGCTTCCTGTAGATTACTTTTCAATCCGTTCAGTCTGCGGGACAGCACATTTGGTGCGGGAGGAAACTCCTTACCTTTGTTATTGATACCGTACCGCGAAGCCATTTCCGACAACTGATGATACAGTTCGGAAATCAACCCCGACCATTCGGGTTTGTCTTTCCATAAAGGCAACCGCCAATGTAGCAACGATATCGGCATTTAAAATCTCGATATTTCTCTTGCCTTGATTTGCATGATACTGCTCAAGGAATTCGCTGCCGAGCCCGCCGAGCGCTTCACCGACAGCATATCCCCAACGGGCAAAATCCGCCATACGGGGCAGCTTGTCAAGTTTTACTGTCGGGTAAATGCGCATTGCTTTTGACAGGGTATCAAAGATACCGCCTAAAATACAGGGCAAGTCCTTTTCAAAGTCAGCCATAAGGTCCGTGAGTTCCCGACGGTTGCTTTCTTTAATGCGGCAGAGTTCAATCAGTATAGCCCGATCAAGCAAGTCGGGGCGATTGGCTACATTGTTTATTCCGTTAAGCGCCAAACACTTTTGAAATGTAAAAATGTAGTCATCGGAGTCTGTAAAAAGTTTTCTCTGCTGAATTCCGCCGCCTGTAATCGCACGACAAAGTGTATCACTTGTTTCCTCATCAATGCGGGAAACATTGTCGAAAGGCAGAAACCAATGCTGCTGTAAGTTTACCGCTAACGAGCGAGTATTTCTTTGAATTGTCAATGTTTCCAATGCCGACGGGTCTATCAGTTTTTTCAGCAACGTGCAGGCAGTGGTTTTTGCCGCGCCTTTTTCACCGAAGAAAATCGGCATGGCGTGAGGAATGTTCGGAACGAAGCAGCACACTAGCCAACACAAAAACAGCGTGTGGTTTTCCTGTAAATTGATGTATTTCAGAATACGCTTGATATCGCCCTCCGCACTCGGATGTACTTGACTGTTTTGATGTCGGAAACGTCTGAACAGAATCGGGGGATTATCCATGAGTTCCCAACCGTCGGCGGTGATTTTAACTACTTCCCATTTGTCGTTTACAAGGTCATACCAAATGGCGTCATCACATTTTGCCGCACGGGTTTCAAGAGGAACGTCGATCTCGTTTTCATATATAGCTTTGGATTTTAAGACCTCTTTGGCTTGGGAAAGACTTTCTTTTTTGACGGGCTTTTTTTCTGTGGTGTAATACAGCCCATTGAGAAATGTACTAAAGTCCGCGCTGTCAATCGCCCAAATCTTACGATGTCCGTCAATCGTCATTGCGGCAAACGGGTCTTTGGCAGTATCGTGAAACAGGACGGCGCCTTTTTCTTCAACAAGTCGAATGATGGTTTCCGCCTGTGTTTCATTCTTGAAGTCTCCTGCACTCACAGTATCGCTATGGATTGATGCAGGAGCATCTTCGATGATTTCACAGGTCGGAAGTTTGTCAACCTCTGTCACGGTATGTCCCATAACAAGCCAATCGTAAATATCACCCTTGGGCGGCAAATCGGGCAATTTTACGATTCGCGCGGTGGGAACGTTCTGCAAGACTTTCTTTGCGTAATCCATGCCGGGAGTGTCGTTATCCGGAATGATGATGACATTCTTATTTTTAAAATAATCAGTATATTCCGACAACCACTTACTGTTCGCACCGTTATCAAGCGTAGTGGCAACAAATCCCTGTTTGATAACTGCGTCGGCACATTTCTCACCCTCTACAAAATATACTGTTTGTGCGTTTAGTACCGCAGGAAGATTATACGGAACCCGATTGACTCCCTGCAAATTTCTTTTGCCGTTCGGCTGTTCAAAATAGAACTGCTTTGTTTTGTCTGCATTATCAATTCTTGTTTTGGTGTAGGCTACCGTGCCGTCAGCGTTGTAATATGTATAGCTTGTCTTATTCATAATAAAATCTCCCTTGTTATCATATAAATCTTTTTTCTTCAAACCCACAGCATTTAAAATATCTTCCGCAGAACAGCCCGCATAGCAATGCAGCAGTATTTGTTTTTTGTTTTCTGACAATCCCACAGATAAACTTGGCTTTTTGTCATTGTGCGCCGGGCAAAGCGCCATATACT
>CAKVCR010000319.1 GCA_934725835.1 uncultured Odoribacter sp. | reverse complement strand
GAACTGTATTTATGGATGTTACTGATTTTGGACGCGAACAGTATCTGACTAACATCACTTGGAGTCCTAAATCTGATTTTATTTATATCCAAGTGCTCGACCGTGCTCAAAAGCATATGCACTTGAATCAGTATTGTGCGAAAACAGGCCAGTTTGTAAAGACTCTTCTGACGGAAGAGAATGAGGAAACTTATGTTGAACCTCAGACTCCGATTGTATTCTTGAAGAATGATGCTTCTAAATTTATTTATCGTACAAACAATCGCGATGGTTATTTCAATCTGTATCTGGTTGAGACTGCTACAGGTAAAGTATTGAAACGTTTGACGAACGTGGAGGCAGACGTGGAATATATCGGACAAGATGGTAAGTATGTCTATTATACTTCTGCAGAGGTAAGTCCGGTTGATAATCATCTTTTCCGTGTGGACGTGAAATCCGGTAAGAAAATTCGCCTGACTCAGACTGAAGGATGGCATGATATCAAGATGAGCCGTGACAAGAAATATTTTATCGACAATTATAGCAGCTTGCGTGTACCGAGAGTGATTAATCTGACTCAAAATGACGGTAAGATTGTGAAAGAGTTGTTGAAAGCCGAGAATCCGACTAAAGATTATAATTTCGGAGAAATCACCATGGGTACAGTTAAAACAGCTGACGGTAAATTTGACAACTATTATCGTTTGATTAAGCCGATGAATTTCGATGCTTCCAAGAAATATCCTACGATTGTTTATGTATATGGAGGTCCTCACTCACAGATGGTGAAGAACACTTGGTTGGCAGAGTTGCGTCGCTGGGAGATGTACATGGCACAGCATGGTTATGTTGTATTCGTAATGGATAACCGCGGGACTTCTAATCGGGGGGCTGCGTTTGAAAAAGCTATTCACGGACAGTGTGGTCAGGCTGAAATGGCCGACCAGATGGAGGGTATCAAGTTCTTGAAGTCTTTGCCTTATGTCGATGCTGAGCGTATCGGTGTTCATGGGTGGAGCTACGGCGGTTTTATGACAATCTCTTTGATTACCAATTATCCAGATGTATTTAAAGTGGCTGTTGCCGGAGGACCGGTGATTGACTGGACATGGTATGAGGTGATGTATGGCGAACGTTATATGGATTCTCCGCATACTAATGCTGCCGGTTACGAGAAGGTAAGCTTGATTAACAAGGCAAAGGATTTGAAAGGCAAATTGCTGATTTGTCAAGGAGCTGTTGATAACGTAGTGGTTTGGGAGCATAGTTTAAGTTTTATCCGCGAGTGTATCAAGAATAATGTTCAGGTAGATTATTTTCCTTATCCGTGTGCAGAACACAATGTGATGGGTAAAGACCGCATTCATTTGATGCAGAAAGTGACCAATTATTTCGAGGATTATTTGAAATAAGACCAGAAACACAATAAAAAGGAGCGAGTGGTTAGCGATAGCCACTCGCTTTTTATTACCTTTGTCGCTCGAATAAAAAGATTGTCATCAGGTTATGAGAATAGATATATTAAGCGTTGTTCCGGAATTACTGGTAAGTCCATTAAATCATTCTATTATTAAGCGTGCACAGGATAAGGGTATTGTTGAAATTCATATCCACAATATTCGTGATTGGTCGAAAGATAAATTCCGGAAAGTGGATGATTATCCTTTTGGGGGAGAAGCCGGTTTGGTGATGATGATTCAGCCGGTATTTGATTGTATTAATGAACTTACTTCCCAAAGACATTATGATGAGATTATTTATACTGCGCCTGATGCTCCGACTTTTAATCAGAAAATGGCAAATGAATTGTCGCTGAAGGAGAATATTATGATTCTTTGCGGGCATTACAAAGGCATTGACCAACGTGTCAGAGATTATTTGGTGACACGTGAAATTTCTGTCGGTGATTATGTATTGACAGGAGGTGAATTGCCGGCCTGTATCATGACAGACGCCATTGTGCGTTTAATCCCCGGTGCTATGAATGATGAAAGTTCTGCTCTAAGCGATTCGTTTCAGGATAATTTACTAGCTCCGCCAGTGTATACGCGGCCATCAGAGTTCAATGGATGGAAAGTGCCAGACATTCTATTGTCGGGCAACCATGCCAAGATTCATGAGTGGCAGGAACAGATAGCCTACGAACGGACCAAGGCTTTGCGCCCTGATCTGTTGGAGGAGTAGCTATCTCCGGCAAATGCCGGCATAGCTGCAGTTTGTACATTTTTTTTCATTGTCCGGTTGGGTAAACGGATATTCTATGGAAAATATTTTGTTTAGAAGACCTGCTAATTCTTCTCTGTATTCTTTTTCAAAGAGTCTGAAATTGCTGATGATGTTTTTGTCACATACTAAATGGTAGTCGTAATTCTTGCCGAAGAGTTGTTTTGTGTTGTAAATACCCGGTATAAGCGGCAGATTGCCAGGCTGTGTGTAATCGTACATCATACAATAGAGCATGGTCTGTAGTGCAGCTTTATTACGGGTTGGGTTTTCAGAATCAAAGATGGAAGGTATATTTTTAAAGTCGGTGGTATCTACTCCGGTTTTGTAATCGATGACACGTATGCCTTGTTCTGTTTTGTCAACACGGTCAATATATCCGCCAATGAATATAGTTTGTATCTGACCATCTATTTTTACAGAGACAGGTACATAAAAACGTTGTTCCAATGCAATAATAGTAAAGGGAGTAATGCTTTTGTCGTAGCGTAGCATTGCTTGGATGTATTTTTTCACAACGTTTAATAATAGTTCATTGCTTCCACTATCCAGTAGTTGGTATATCTGTTTTGAATATATCTTTTGATAGGCATTAAAGATATGGGTTTCAATCTGCTTCTCGTTTTTTAGAAGTGCATCAATGGCATCTGAAGTAATTTTTCCTCCCGGGACTGTGTTATAAAGAGTTTGCGAGCAGTCGTGGAATATTGTTCCCAATAGTCTTTGATCCAGTTCTTCAGCTATCTGATCCTTTTCTTTAATGTTGGCAATATGTCTGAAATAGAATCGCAACGGGCAGTCAAGATATGTATTTATTGCAGATGGTGAAAGAGCTTTATTGTCTGATACTTTGTATTGTTCCAATATTTCCAGTATTTCCTTGGTCTTGGGAATAGTGATTGCCCGTGGATTTTGTGTCGATATGCGATTTTGGAAACTGCTTTCTTTGATGGATAGACCAGATTCGTATTTTATTTGGTAGAGAAAACGGCTCATTTCTCCGCTGTTGAAGCCTTTTATGCCAGAGGTATAAAGCAGTTTGATATCCTTCGAACGTTGTAATAATCGGTAGAAATAGT
>CAKVCR010000318.1 GCA_934725835.1 uncultured Odoribacter sp. | reverse complement strand
CGGATATTCTTAGCCAACCCGATACCGCCTGCCTTCACGCCATATATAAACACCGGTTTCGCCTGCCTCCAATTAGTCACATCAAACATATACTTCACCATCACCCTCACAAACCACATCACACTTGTCGCCAGCAATGCTCCCAACAACAAATCACGGATACATATTTTCACCAGCCATTCCCCCTTCGGCAAAAACAGCTGCACCAAAATAGTCAATGTACACCCAATAGCCATCGCAAAACCCACCCTTTGCAAATCCACAAAAGACGAATAACGAATCACCCCTAAGTAAGTATGCAACAATCTGAAACCTATAACATACAAAGGCAGATAGCAGACAAATGTAAACAGCAGATGCCACCAATTATGCAATGTAAACAACAGTCCGTTATTCAGCGCAAACACAAACATCTCTGCGCCCACCACCGTCACGCAATCCACAAGAAGAATACCCCAATACGGCAGTGCATTTTTAGAAAAATACCAAAAAGAGAGTTTCGATAAAAAATTATTAAGCATAAGCATTACATTTTAATTCCACCTATAACTGTAAAATCACATCAACCTTACAAAGGTAAGCCTATTTTGTATATTATACAAGTATAAAAACAGTTCATAATAGTTCAAAAACTTCAGTGCACTGTTCGTTTTGTCTTCCTAAATTTTCAGCAAATTGAAAATCTCTTGATGACATAGCTTTCCTTATATACAGAGGTGGTTGGCCTATATCTGTGCAAGCTCCTAAGGAGTTAACCTAAATAATAAGGTAAATCTGTATTTGTTAGATTTCCATCGAAAAATAATTTAACAATATTGATATCCACATCATACTGTTTCTTCATTAAATACTTCAATGTATTACGAAATCGTTGCAACTCTTCATTATCAAGAATCATAGCAAATAGCCTTCTTAGTTTTGGATCTTCAGCAGCTTGTATGCGTTTCGTCTCCTTTTTAAAGGCTTCAAGCGTTGAAGGATACCCAGCCTCCTTTAAATTTATGCCAAGTTGTTTTGCTGCATCCAACAAGAACTTATCCATAGCAGGTTTTACTGTAAACATAAAACGTTTCCTATCAGAGTGAATATACATAGTTATATGTACATTCTCACCATCGGCCTCACACCCATTATCATATTTTACAAAACCACTATCTAAAGTTGCCATCCGCTTATCAGCATCAATTATACCAATAGCAAATTCATTAGACTGATTTACTGCCTTCGCAACTTCATTACAAGTGCTCTTATGCTTGACATACCCACCTAATATAAACCCTACCAGATTAGTATCTACATTACACTCTGGAAAAACATTCAATTGTTTCATGATTCGGCAATAAAAGCATCAAAATTAAAGAATGCATCAGCACCATTATCATATATATCTTGAATATCCTCCTCTGAAGCCGTTTTAATATTATATCCACCTTCTACCGGATAAGTAAGAAACAGTTTAAAATCCTTTATATTTTCCTGCAACAAATGACTTAATACATAAGGACTATGTGTTGCAATAAAAAAGAAATTCTTATGTGCCTTACTGTTCAACATATCTACAACCATATTCATCAGCTGAAACTGAGTAGGTGGGAAAAGATTGCTTTCAGGTTCCTCCAAAAATATTTCAGCATGATTAGTATTCAATAGACTGTCAGCATACTTCTTAAATTTTGCTGCAAACTTGTCATTGGGAAAAACAAAATCTTTTCCTTCTATATGCACAATAACAGAATTTCCATTCTCCTCCGTCTCATTGACATTGATAAAAACACGTTCATAAAGCACGTTCAACAAATTGTACGAAAGTTGTTTCTCAGAAAAAGTTTTTTCCTTTTCTATCTTTTCTGCTTTATACACACACTTATCAAGATAATGTAAATGAACAAACTGAGGTATCAAAGACTGCATACCACTAGAACTATTCATTAAATCAAGACGAACACCATTTACAATAATAGCATCCATGCCCGACTTTTCATCATATTCATACGAAATACCAGTACCAAGTATATCACTCTCTTTCTTAATAAACCTCTTCGCAATATCGAAATCCGCTTTAAAATCGAGTATATTATCATAACTTGTTTCCAATCTATCCCAATTGGAAACAAGAGAAATCATATTTCTTTCAGCTGGAACATACGAAACTTTAGGACGTTTATAATTCCATCGTTTGGTATTCCACTCATGCTTAAACATAGAATTAGAATTATCATATTCAAAACTCATGTATGGAGAGCTATAAGCAATATAAGTATCAGGCCACACATATCCTTTAGCATGATAATAAGAAATTAGTCCTGCTATAAAATTATCTCCATCACTAAACTCCTTTGCCGATTGTCTCAATACAATTCGCTTTTCCACCCAGCTGCAATAACATGCGACCATCATTACACAGCTTTTTCCTGAACTCTGCAAACCAATAATAAGGTTCAGTTGACTCAAATCTATGTCAACCTCCCTAAGTGGACCAAAATTTCTTATTTTAATATGTTTCATTTGCGCCAATGATATATTTTAACCTCACAAAGGTAGTAAAATAGTTTTATATCAGTAAATTACTACTTGATTTTTATCAGCAAGTGTAATATTATAAAATTAATTTGAAGTGTAGATTCATAATAGTTCAAATACTTCAGTGCACTGTTCGTTTTGTCTTCCTAAATTTTCAGCAAATTGAAAATCATGGGAATTTATAATTGAAAATCATAGGAATTTTCGATTGAAAATCTTGGGAATTTTGTAATTTTGCAGAAAACAAAACGTAAATAAGCAGTTTATGTATTACGATAGACTAGTAGAAAAAGAGATTGAGCTGAAGTTAAAAACTTCAGGAGCTGTCGTTGTTGCAGGACCTAAGTTCTGTGGCAAAACAACCACATGCATGCTTTACCAAAAAAGTTATGTAAAACTCAATACAAGGCAGTCCATTAACATGGCACGAATGAACCCTAAAGGAGTGTTGAGTGGTGAAAAACCAAGGCTTATAGACGAATGGCAAAAAGCTCCGGACATTTGGAATCAAGTGAAAGATGATTTGGATTTTGAATATCAGTTTGGCAAATATATTCTTACGGGCAGTTCTACTCCGGCAGACAAAACTGAAGTTCACCACAGTGGAGCTGGCAGAATAACTCCAGTAAAGATGCGACCTATGAGCTTGTGGGAATCCAAAGAATCTAAAGGTTCTATTTCTTTGATGGATTTGTTTGATGGAAAGAACAATTACCCATGGGATATGAATGACGAAATATCTCTTAATGACATAGCTTTCCTCATAT
>CAKVCR010000317.1 GCA_934725835.1 uncultured Odoribacter sp. | reverse complement strand
GTTGACTTTCGTTCCGAGAATTTCTTTTAACTCTTCCTCCGCTCCGGCGACCTCCGCGTTTTTCTTTTTTTTCCGCGCGGCCGGTCTTCCGGTTTTCTTTCCTTCTCCGGACAGTTTTTCGATTTCACGAACCGAAAGTCCTTCCCGGACGGCCTGCTCCGCCAGCGCAATCTGTCTTTTGGAATCCTCGATTGCGACAAGTGCTCTCGCGTGCCCCGAAGAAAGCTCTCCGCCCGCGAGCATTTCCAGAATCGGACCCGGCAGCTTCAAAAGCCGGAGCGCATTCGCGATGTACGATCTGCTCTTCGAAAGACTCTTGGAGACCTGCTGCTGTGTCAGACCATAGGTATCGATCATTTTTTCAATCGCCCGCGCTTCTTCGACCGGGTTCAGATCTTCCCGCTGCATATTTTCAATAATGGCAAGCAGCATGTTTTGCTCATCGCTTAATTCCCGCACAAGGCACGGAATTGTTTTGAGCTCCGCCTTTCTCGCTGCGCGGTATCGCCTTTCTCCGGCGACGATTTCGTATCCTCTCGCTTTTTTCCGAACAACGATTGGCTGGATCAGCCCATGCTCTAAAATCGACGCCGCCAGTTCCTCAATTTTCTCCTCATTGAAGCTCTTTCTCGGCTGATTCTCGTTCGGACGGATTTCGTTAATATCCAGAAAAACGATACTGTCCGTATCCGGACCTCCTTTTTCTCCTGCACCGCTCTCTTTTTTTTCTTCTTCCTCCGGGAACCCGGACGGCGCGGCGGATGGATTTATTTCAACATCTCCGAACAAGGCTTCCAGGCCTCTCCCGAGACCTCTGTTCTTTGGTGCCGCCATCAGTTCTCCTCCTCCCGCTCCAGAAATTCGTCCGCGAACTCCAAATAAGCTTCCGCGCCTTTGGATGCCGGATCGTACTCGGTAATCGGCATTCCGAAGCTCGGGGCTTCGGCCAGGCGCACATTTCTCGGAATGACCGTTGTATAGACACGGTTTCGGAAATATTTCTTGACCTCTTCCACGACCTGAATGGAAAGATTGGTTCGGCCGTCAAACATACTGAGAATAACCCCCTGTATCTGAAGCTTCGGGTTAAATCCTTTTCGGACAAGCTCAATGGTACTCATCAGCTGGCTGACTCCCTCCAGCGCGTAGAACTCACACTGAATCGGAATCAGCACACTGTCCACTGCCGTCAGAGAATTGATGGTCAGAAGTCCGAGCGACGGAGGACAGTCGATAAAGATATAGTCATAATTCGGCTTTACTTGGTCCAGCGCCTTTTTTAAAATCTTTTCCCTGCCCCGAATCTGCGCCATTTCCAATTCCGCACCGGCAAGATTGACGCTTGCCGGAATAATGTCCAGATTCCGGACATTTGTTTTCATAATCACCGCTTCCGGACGCGCCGACGGATCCACCAGAAGCTCGTAGCTCGTATTCTCCAGTCCCTTCTTCGTAATACCCATTCCGGTTGTCGTATTTCCCTGCGGATCAATATCCACAATTAAAACCTTTTTTCCTTTGAGGGCAAGACATGCCGCCAAATTGATGTTGGTTGTCGTTTTTCCCACTCCGCCCTTTTGATTAAATATTGCTATCGCCTTTCCCAATATGAAGACCTCCTGTGTTTGCAAATCTGTTTTCAATACCTTTATTATACAATAGCCGTTTTTCCTTTTCCACCGTATTTTGAAATAAAAAAAGAAAATGTTTCACGTGAAACATTTTCCTGCTGCGCCGATTTTCTTGTTTTCTTTGGGAATCACAATCCGGATTTCCACAAAACCGTCGTTTTCGTTTTGGAAATATTTGGCATTTTTCTCTGCGCTGCTGACTTCCTGAAACGCCTTCCGAATCGAATTCACATAGATCTTGTAATTGATATAACACACGCGCCTTTTTCGACGATTTTCCTCTTCTTCTTTCTCAAGATACTCCTCAATCAGTTTTTCGGTCTGCCGGACATTGAGTTCCCGTTCTACAACACGTTTCAGGATATTCCTTCTTGCTTCCTCATCCGAAATTTTAAGAAGTGCTCTCGCATGCCGCTCCGTCAGCTTCTGATCCGCGAGCACCTCCCGGATATCCGGCGGAAGGGACAGAAGGCGTACCTTGTTTGAAATCGTCGATTGCTTTTTCCCCACCTGTCTCGCGATTTCCTGCTGGGTCAGCCCATGCTCGTCCATCAGATTTTTGTACGCGTAAGCCTCCTCTATGTAACTTAAATTTTCACGCTGCACATTCTCCACTAAGGCAAGGAGCGCGATATTCCGTTCATCCTCCTCCCGGATGAGCGCCGGGATGGTTTCCAGTCCTGCCATGGCCGCCGCTTTGGTTCTCCGCTCCCCGGCAATCAAAAGATAGCCCCCCAGCCTGTCCTTTTTGACAAGAACCGGCTGGATAACGCCGAATTCCCGGATGGATGAAGCCAGTTCCGCGAGCTCCTCCTCCGAAAACACTTTTCTTGGCTGCGCCGGATTGGCGTGAATCATTCGAAGCGGAATTTCCGTCACTTTTTTTCGATTGTACATTTCCCGATTCCCCCTTTCTTAAGTCCATTGTAGCATGCCGGGAAATCGAAAAACATTATTTCTCTTCAACAAAAACCCCCGAAAGTCGCTATTTCAGGGGTTCTTTCGACGGAATTCCCGCTTTTCTCGGATATTTCGCGGGAGTATCCTTGACTTTTCGGATGTAAAGAATTTTATGGGACAAATCAAAATCCGCAATCTCGGCTTCCCGTGCCTCTAAGAATTCTCCTCCGAGAATCCGGACGGCTCCTTTTGCCCGGGCAAGCTCCTCCTGATAATCCGGTCCCTTGTATGCGAGGAAATAACCGCCTTTACAAAGGAAAGGAAGGCAGTACTCCGCCAGGGTCGCCATATTGGCGACCGCACGCGACACACAAAGATCGTAACAGGCGCGGTGCTTTGGATTGCGCGCCAGTTCCTCGGCTCTGCTGTGCACCGTCGTCACATTGAGAATCCCTATGCGCCCGCACAAATCGTCTATTACTTTTAACCGTTTATTCAGAGAATCCATCAGCACGAACGCTTTCTCCGGAAAGAGAATCGCGAGCGGAATTCCCGGAAAACCGGCGCCGGTTCCGACATCGATCACTCGTCTTGCATCTTTCACTTCCCGCTGACCGGCGGCAAGAACGGAATCGATATAATGCTTCACCACAAACTCATTCGGATCCGTAATTGCGGTCAAATTGATTTTCTCATTCCACTCCAGGATTCCTTCCATATATTCCCGAAACTGCTGAATCATTTTCGGCGTATATTCC
>CAKVCR010000316.1 GCA_934725835.1 uncultured Odoribacter sp. | reverse complement strand
ATTTGAATACTCCTTTGTTGATTGGTGGTTTGGTAAGCTGGTTTATTTCAACTCGCAGCAAGGATGAGAAAGTGAATAAATTGCGTCGTGAACGTGGTACATTGATTGCTTCTGGTTTTATCGCCGGCGGTGCTTTGATGGGTGTTGTAAGTGCCGTATTGAAGTATGCGGGTGCTGATTGGTATAATACATGGAGTGGAGCTGAATGGTTGGCTGTAATTATGTATGTTGTGATTATCGTTTATTTCATATGGGATGCTTGCCGTGCTAAGGAAGAATGTTGAAAAATATAAATTTAATTGATTGATTATATGGAATTAAAAGAACGATTTTTGAAATATGTCGGTTTTGATACTCAAAGCGACCCAGAGAGTGAGACATATCCATCAGCTGCTAAGGAGTTGGTATTACTGAATTATCTGGCAGAGGAAATGAAGGATTTGGGGTTGGAAGAAGTAGAAGTAGATGCTAACGGTTATGCTATGGGAACAATTCCTGCTAGTCAGGGGTATGAAAGCCGTCCGGTGATAGGATTCATTTCGCATGTAGATACAAGTCCTGATATGAGCGGAGCGAATATTAAGCCTCAGATTATTGAAAATTACGATGGAAGTGATATTCGTTTGAACGATAATTTAATGATGCGTGTGGCTGATTTCCCTGAACTTAGCTTTTATAAAGGACATACGTTGATAACTACAGACGGAACAACACTGTTGGGTGCAGATGATAAAGCCGGAGTAGCTGAGATTATGACAGCTGCTGAATATATTATGGCACATCCAGAAATTAAACATGGTCGCATTCGTCTTGGTTTTACTCCGGACGAAGAAATTGGCAGAGGTGTTGATTTTTTTGATGTTGAACATTTTGGTGCTAAATTCGCCTATACCATTGATGGTGGTTTTGAAGGAGAGTTGGAATATGAGAACTTTAATGCAGCCAGTGCCAAGATAGAAGTTCAGGGGCAGAATATTCATCCAGGATATGCTAAGGATAAGATGATTAACGCATTGCAGGTCATTGCAGAGATTAATGCAATGTTGCCCCCTTGTCAGCGCCCAGAACATACTGAAGGATACGAAGGTTTCTATCATTTGATTTCAATTAAAGGAGAAGTAGAATGTGCATCCTCTGAGTATATTATCCGTGACCATTCTCGTGAGAAATTTGAGGCTAAGAAAGAATATATGCAGAAAATAGTTAATCTGCTGAATGCAAAATATGGTGCCGGAGTTGTTAGATTGACGCTGAAGGATCAATATTATAATATGCGCGAGCAAGTTGAGCCGTATCCTGAAGTAATTGATAAGGCTTTCCAGGCGATGAGCGAGGCAGGTGTGAAACCAATTGTTCGTCCTATTCGTGGAGGTACGGATGGTGCACGTTTGTCATATATGGGATTACCTTGTCCTAACTTGTTTACTGGTGGAATGAATTTCCATGGTAAGTATGAATATTGTTCTTTGAATACAATGGAAAAAGCTATGAATACAATCATTAATCTGATTGTATTATGGGGTAAATAATTAAAACCTTTTGTAATATGGCAGCCTGTTGGAACTGTAAGGTTTTGACAGGCTGTGTTTTTTATAAAACAGACTTATAAATGTAGATATAAGGAATATGAGTAGAATATGTAGTTTGTTTTTATTGCTAACTTTTTGTTTGTCCGTTGGATGCCGTACCGTAAATAATAATGTTGCTGTGTACGATGTCGGAGTTTCTAAAGAATTGGCGGTATTGCGTAAGCAAACAATCAAAAATTTGAAATACAGACTAACGTTTGTAATTCCAAAGGAGAAATCAATAGCAGTAGAAGGGGATGTTACAGTCAGTTTTGATTTGGACTATTCGCAAGAGGTGATTTTGGATTTTCGTAATAATGCTGACCATTTGAAGCAGGTACTTGTTAATGGGGAAGTGTCGAATGTTATTTTTAAGGATGAACATCTAATTATCCCTAAGCAAGAGTTGAAAGACGGACCGAATGAGGTGAATATTCATTTTATTGCGGGAGATCAATCTCTAAATCGACATGATGAATTTTTATATACTTTATTAGTTCCAGATCGTGCTCGTACGGTATTCCCATGTTTCGATCAACCGGATTTAAAGGCTGAATTTTTGCTTTCATTGAATGTCCCTGAGGGATGGCAAGCTATTTCAAATACAAATATAACAGAAGAGGAAATAATGGCTGACAGTTCAAAATTGATTCATTTTGCACAGACAGAACCGCTAAGTACTTATCTTTTCTCTTTTGTTGTAGGAAAGTTTGAGCGTCAGGAATATTCAAAAGAGGGACGGATTATCGCAGCTTATTATCGTGAAACGGATTCTAAAAAGGTGGCGCAGTTGGATACTATTTTTAAGCAAGTGATGTATTCGTTGGAATGGCTTGAAAATTATACAGGAATACCTTATCCTTTTGCAAAATATGATTTTATTATTTTGCCTGGTTTTCAGTACGGTGGAATGGAGCATACAGGTGCAACTTTGTATAATGATACGCAAATGTTTTTAGGTGAGAATGCAACTTTGGATGAGGAATTGAGGCGGGCTAAGTTGATTGCTCATGAGACATCCCATATGTGGTTTGGAGATTATGTGACTATGGCATGGTTCGATGACGTTTGGATTAAAGAGGTGTTTGCAAATTATTTTGCAGCTTGTATCTGTAAACCTCTTTTCCCAAATGTAAATCATTCTTTGAATTGGTTGCGGACTTATACGCAGGCTTCGTTATCGGAAGACCGTACTCCTGGTACAAATGCTGTTAAACAGATATTGCCTAATTTGGATAATGCAGGTCTTGTCTACGGACAAATTATTTACAATAAGGCTCCTGTTGTGATGAAGAAGATGGTGAATTTCATGGGTGAAGAAAATTTTTGTAGAGGTATTCAAGAATATATGAAGACCTTCGCATATAGTAATGCCACTTGGGAAGAATTGATAGATATCATGAGTAAGTATACGGATGTTAATCTAAAAAACTTCAGTCAGGTGTGGGTTCATGAGAAAGGAATGCCTCATTTATACTTTGCACAAAAAGGGAATGTATTGGAAATAAATCAAATAGATCCATATAAGCGAGGTTTTTTATGGCCTCAGAGTTTTAAGGTTCATTTATGTGGAACAGAAAATGCTATTTTAGATATTTCGCTTGTTGATACTTTAACACGTATTGAGTTGCCTTTTATACCTGAGCGGATATTGCCTAATATAGATGGAAGTGGCTATGGTTTATTTGTTCCAGATGCTAAGAGTTTAGCGTGGATATTAGAGAA